>CAYSHR010000272.1:0-5461 GCA_964430795.1 uncultured bacterium | reverse complement strand
CCCCAATGATTGCGGCGTTAATCTCGATGACAAGGAGCTTGAGGCGGCTCACGCCTGGGCGGAGATGAACGATGAAAAGAAAGACGAGCATGACGCTTATTACATTGCCCTTGCCCAAAACGCGGGCGCCAGGGCAGTCATGAACAGTTCGGCGGGGAGTTCCAATTTCGGGTCATTTGTTTTTGGTATGCCAAGCAGAATCGCCAATATCATTACCTGGGCGTGGAAAAGAAATAAATCGAAATAGAGGCTTTTAATGACTCTTTCTTCTTAAGCCCACCAGATATGACTCAAAACTCTCGGACCTGGAAGCCTCCGGTTTGAACCTTATGGCTTTTTCAAAATAACGGCGAATTTCTAAAAAAAGTTTCGGCTCTTCCGGTCCCATGAAAATCTTCGCCACAAAATGGCCTCCGGGTTTGCAATAGACCTTGGCCACCTCCAGAGCTTTTTCAACAAGAGCCGCGCTTTTTAGCTGATCCACGGTTTTTATTCCAGTTGTGTTTGGCGCCATGTCGCTTACTACGCAATCAAAGCCGCCCTCTTTATATTCGAAAGTTTCCGGATCAAGATCAAAAGCGTCGGCGGTAATAGTGCGGGCGTTCCGAGCTGGAGGATCGGTAGGGGTTATGTCCACGCCAATCACAAGGCCGGCAGGGCCTACTTTTTTGCAGGCGTATTGCATCCAGCTACCGGGATGGCAGCCCAGGTCGAGAACTCTGCCGCCTCTTTTTATGATCCTCTGCTTTTTGTCGATAGCCTCCAATTTATAAACAGCGCGAGCAATATATTTTTCCTTTTTCGCTTTTTGAAAAAAGGGGTCTTTTCGCCAGGTTTTGGCCATGTTTGCCCGTTCAGTGCTTCGCTTTCCGGCTCTTTTTCTGCTCATTTTCTCAAGTCTTTCTTCTCAGGGAGCAACAGCCGGAATTATAGCACACAAACCGCGCTTTTCTTTTTTTCATCTTTTTTAAGTTTGAAGATTGAACTTTTTTTGACTTTCCATGATAATTTTCACAGATTTTATCATTTTTTGCCGATGAGTTATTATAAATAGATATGGCTTAGTAATAAGAAAGGAACTCCATGTGCGGAATAACCGGATACATAGGTAATCGCCAGGCTCCTGAAATCCTTCTTGACGGACTTCGAAAACTTGAATACCGGGGTTATGACTCAGCCGGAATCGCCACCATATGGGACAAAAAAATTGATATGCGCAGAAGTGTGGGCAAACTGGACAACCTCAATCAGGTTTTAACGGAAAATCCTCTTAGCGGAACTGTGGGAATCGGGCACACCCGATGGGCTACCCACGGCAGGCCGAGCGAAGTAAACGCACATCCCCATTGCGCGGGAGATGTGGTCCTTGTCCATAACGGCATCATAGAGAATCACAGGGAGCTTCGCGCCCATCTTGAACAGGAAGGTTTTACAATACAGAGTGAAACCGATACGGAGATAGTCGCCCATCTTATTGAGAAATTCAGAAAAACGGGAGAAAAGCCTCTGGCCTCTGTGCAGAAGGCTCTTTTGCAAGTACAGGGCGCTTACGCCCTTTGCGTCGCCTTTGAATCAAATCCAGATGTTCTTATCGCGGCCAAGTCCAGTTCTCCCCTGATTTTGGGTTTTGGCGAGGGTGAAGCATATATCGCGTCAGATGTACCGGCTGTATTGAAACATACAAACATTGTGGATTTTCTAATGGATGGAGAGGTTGCTGAGGTGACGGCTGACAATATCTCCATCTATGACAGCCAGGGAAAGAAGATTGAGCGGGCGCCGAAAAAGATACTGTGGGACCCGATAGCCACGGAAAAAGGCGGTCACAAACACTTCATGCATAAAGAGATTTTTGAACAGCCAAAAGCATTGATCAATGCCCTTGAAGGGCGTGCCATGATGCATGAGGGAGATGTCCATTTTAACGACTTTAATCTTGATGAAACAGAAGCAAAAAAGATAAAACGTATTTTTATTGTCGCCTGTGGCACAGCATGGCACGCCGGGCTTCTGGCAAAGTCATATATTGAGAAATTCTCAAGGATTCCCACAGAGGTGGACCTTGCCAGCGAGTTTCGCTACAGAGATCCCCTGGTTGACAAGTCGTGCCTTACCATCGCCATCAGCCAATCCGGTGAGACAGCCGATACTCTCGCGGCTCTTAGAGAGGGCACAAGGAAAGGCTCGAAATCCCTGGCCATCTGCAACGCCTTTGAGAGCACAATAGCCAGAGAAGCCGACAACGTGATCTATACCCACGCCGGACCGGAAATAGGAGTGGCCAGCACAAAAGCCTTTATTACCCAGGTGGCGGTGGCTTACCTTTTCGCCATCTTTCTTGGTCGAAGGGTGGGGGCTATGGATGAACTGACCGCCCATGACCGCCTCGCGGCTCTTACCAGAATACCTTTGCAGATGAAGGGGGTTCTGGCAGGGGAAGAGCACATCAGAGCTTTGGCCAAAACCTATCGCAACATGCACGGCTACCTTTTCCTTGGTAGAGGTTTAAACTTCCCCATTGCCCTTGAAGGTGCGCTGAAACTGAAGGAAATCAGCTATCTTCACGCGGAAGGATATGCCGCGGGTGAGATGAAACACGGCCCCATTGCTCTTGTGGATGAAAATATGCTTACTGTGGGAATATCTCCATTTGACGGCACCTATGATAAAATCCAGTCAAACCTTGAGGAGATAAAGGCCAGAGAAGGGCAGGTATTGTCTATATGCTCAACAGGAGACAACAGAGTTTCCGATTTTTCAGACAATGTAATTGAGATACCAGCCACAGACCCGGTGATTTCTCCACTGTTGACTGTGGTGCCTTTACAATTACTCAGCTATCATGTGGCTGATTTTAAAGGAAATGACGTGGACCAGCCTAGAAATCTGGCCAAAAGCGTTACTGTGGAATAAGGAAAATATTGGGCGCCGATTCGAAAAGTATTGGCTTTTGTAATTCATTGATTATTCCGACTTTTCCAATATTGCTGACACAATCTATAACTTTCGATATAATATCTTAAAAAAATAGGCTCTGTGAGGTATATCAAATGTGTATAAAATCAGGAAATCCAATATTTAAAGTAATGGTCGCGATCATCACCATTTTACTTTCATCCAACGGTTTTTTCAACGCCGCCAATGCTGGTGAAAAAGATGATGCCCAAGACCTTAAGGAGGTAATTGACGACGCCATACAGGTGGTGGTGGATGTCTGCTATCGGCCATCTTCCGGTTTTTACATTCCCGGAGACAACAGGTACCAGTCATGGGATACGGCTGTGACTCTATATCTTTTTGATTGGCTTTCCGCGAATGGTTGGGATTTGTCGGAATATTCCGACGAAATAGCCGACGCGAGAAATTGGCTTGAGTCGGCCAGGCATGATAATGGCAGCTATACTTTCAGCCCTCCTGACAATCCTGAAAGCTGCAACGAGACAACAACAATCGCGGGCCAGGTTCTGCCCTATGAAGCTACAAATCAGTGGATTATCGATGAGCTGTTTCCTGATGGACACTGGGATGTTCTAATCCCCGCAATCCCTTTGCCCGACTACCCAAGCGTCACCACTTTTGCCCTTGCCGCGTCACACTGCCTTGATCTGGATATAGACTGGGAAATGGCTTACCAGTGGCTCAAGGACCAGGATTTCATACCCAGCACCCATTATTACAGCACTAGATACTACATCACCTGGCAGTTGGTTTTGCCGGCAATGGAGAGAAGCGATTTTCCTTTGGATTTAATAGAGACAATGAAAACCGGACTTTTAACAAACCAGGATGCTGATGGTTCCTTTGAAGACAGGGCAATGACCGATAACCCATCCTCCATAATCCCAACATCACTGGCTTTACAAACAGCCATAATCCTCGATGACCCTGACCTTGACGCCCTTGTTTCGGCCGCCTTTGGTTTTCTGGCGGACAACAGAGCTCAAAACGGGTTTTGGTGGGGTGGACTTTACTCAGACAACTATGATAAAAACGAATCCCTCTATGCCACCACAATGACTATCCGTGCCTTGGCCATGAGGTATTTCAGGCTTACAGAGAAGAAAATCACTATATGCCTTTTTGCTGATGACGATGATGACGATGATGACAACGACGACAATGACGATGATCTAATAGACGATGACGACAACGGTGACGACGACAACGATGACGATAATAGCGCGGATAACGGTGATTATTCCGGTAAAGAGGATAGGTGCGGATGCTGAATTTGTCAGCGCTTCAGCCGCCTGATGGCCGCGCGGGCTTTAAGATTTTTTGAATCAAAGGAAAGAACAGCGTTGTATTGTTCCCGAGCAATATCTTTTTTCCCCTCTTTCTCCAATATTTTGGCAAAAGCGAGATAAGCCGGAATATAATTTACCTCTAACCGCAAAGCTTCCTTCATCGCCCACGCGACATTTAAAAGCCTCTTCCTGCGATTGTTGGAAAATCTGTTATGGTAAAGGACAGTGCCAAGGTTCACGTAAACTTCCGGCTTTTCCACTCCCCTGTCAATAAGCTCCTCAAAACATGCCTGAGCTTTTGAATATGAGCCGCTTTCCAAAAATTTATCTCCAGCAATAAGAAGTTCTCTGTCGCTTAAAGTTGAAGATGCGGTTACTTTCCCGGTCTCCTTCGGGTCCTGGCTATCATCGGGATTTTCTTCAGGTGAAATATCAGTTGGTTCTTCAGGTTCATTAATATCAGGAAGGTTGTCAGGCGCGCTATCAGGACTATAATCATTATCCAAAGGCTCATCGTCGGGCAAATAGTCAAAAGCATGGGGCTTCTCCAGCTCAGTTTTCGCTTTTGTTCTTTTAGCGGCTATGGAAGGGCTCTTTGAAACACCATTTTGATCAATTGAGGATTTTTGCTTTTTTTTCTTTTGTAATTTATCCTTTTCATCCATCTCCGGTTCAGTTTTTTCCGGAAGACGATTATGAATCTCCCTCTCATTATAAGTCAACAAACCGCAAAGAAGAAAACTGTAAATAATTTGAAGAACAACTATTTCGTTCTGATCGCTAAATTCGTTAACAATATCTGATACTCTGTTTTGATCTCCGATCCGGCTTAAAAAGGCATCTAATTGGTCCGGTATTTTAACGTCGGGCAACATACCTCTGCATAGATAAATAGTTCTTTTTCTTCTGTCGTTTTTTTCAAATACGCGATCAACGCGGACCTGGTCGAAAGTTCTCCTAACCCCCTGCCAGACAATCTCCAAGGTGCTTATAATCCCTTTTCCGGAAATAGCTTTTTCATTGAATTTCGATGTAGCGTCTCTAATTTCTGAATATTCGCCGGAAAAGTCGTAAACAAAAGCTCGAAAAAGCAAAATCACGTCCTTTGTCGAGAAAATATTCAGGGCGGCCAGAGCTTCTTGGTTGGAGGCTTTATTCTTTTTTGCGAAAAAAGCGAGTTTTTTGCATTGCCTGGAAGATAGATGTCCCTGGCG
>CAYSHR010000271.1:0-5480 GCA_964430795.1 uncultured bacterium | reverse complement strand
CATCAGCTTGTCTGAGTTATCCTGTGGAATTCATGGCGGCTCTTCTTACCATGGACGCGGATAACTCAGACAAGCTGATGATCAAGATAGCCGAGGCCAAGGAGATTGACGTTGAGGTTCTGCCCCCCAATATTAATGAAAGCAATGCCCAGTTCAGCGTATCGGGCAAGGCTATCCGCTTTGGTCTATCAGGAGTAAAGAATGTTGGCGCCGGCGCGATTGAATCAATTGTGAATTCCAGAAACGAAGAAGGTCCTTTTGCCGGCTTGAATGATTTTTGTGAAAGAGTTGACAGCGGAAAGGTAAATAAGCGAGTTGTGGAAAGCCTTATCAAGGCCGGCGCCTTTGATTCTCTTAACTCCAATAGAGCCCAGCTATTAAAAGGCGTGGAGAAGGCCATAGAAAGGGCGTCAAGGATTCAACGGGACAAACTCTCAGGCCAGATGGGACTTTTTGGAGCAGTGCAAGGTGAAGATGGAAAACCGGAAGACCACTTTGAGAATGTTCCTCCCTGGACCAAAAAAGAGCGTCTGGAGATAGAAAAAGAGATTCTCGGATTTTTTCTTACCGGTCATCCATTGGAGGAATACAAGGAAATTATTGACAAGTATGCTGATTATGATTCACAACAACTTAAGGATATTGATATTACTCCGATTCCGCCCGGACAGAGGAAAAGAAGGGGGGCCGGAGTTGAAGTAAGAATAGCCGGAATAATCAGTGCCGGGCAGATTAAAGATTACAATGGCGGCAGGTATGCCCGGTGCGTTCTTGAGGATATGAAAGGCTCTGTGGACTTTGTAATATTTAATGAGGATTGCGCGAGGTGTGAAGATAAAATAAACAGCGACCAGCCTCTTCTAGTAATCGGGCGAGGGATTAAAGAAGAAGAGGGTCAGAATGTGGACTTAACTATAAACGAGATGTATTTTCTCAAAGAGGTTGAGGGCATTTTGTGCAAAGAAGCTCATTTTGTTCTATCTGCCGATAGTGTTGAAAAAACACAGATAGAGGGACTGGAGAGACTCATAAAGAGATTTCCTGGAAATTGCAGGCCCATAATACATATTGATATTCCAAATAAATCCAGGGTAACATGTCGCCTGGGGGACAAGTATAGGCTGGATCCCAATAATGAATTTGCTGATGAAGCGAGGCGTCTATTTGGTATGAAAATTTTTACGCTTCGATAATTTTATTTATCTTTTTTTTATGGAGGGTTTAATATGAAACCCAAGATCAATGTCCAGGATCAATTTTTAAATCAGGCGCGAAGAGAACGTGTGGAAGTGGAAGTCGATCTGGCTGATGGCCAGAAATTGAAAGGTTTTATCCGTAGCTTTGATAACTACTGCGTTATCCTCGACGCGGAACTTTATCATTTGATCTACAAACACGCCATTACAAACATAAACGCGGCCAAAGGCGGCAAGATGGCAGTAGTTGTTGGCGACAATCGAGAGCCTGACGACAACAGCAATCGAGGCCGGGATTACCGAAAGTAATATGGGTCTCGAAAAAAGAGTGGGTAGCCGGACTATACTGGTCGGATGCAGGCTGAAGAGCGAATTGGTCATTGGGACCGAAGAATCTCTGGATGAACTTGTTCAGTTGGCCGACACCGCGGGAGCTGTTTTTGTTCAAAAAGTAAGATTTGATATTGGTAGAGTTACCGCCCCTACCTATATCGGTTCCGGACAGGCAAATTTCCTGGCTGATATGGCTAGGGAAAATAATGCTGATCTGATCATATTCGATATAGACCTTTCTTCAACTCAGCAAAGAAACCTTGAAAAAATCACAGACATAATGGTGATGGATCGCACCGGAATAATTCTGGATATTTTTGCCTCCAGAGCCCATACAAAAGAAGGTAAACTCCAGGTCGAGCTTGCTCAACTCCAGTACCTTTCAACCCGCCTTCGGGGCATGTGGAAACACCATTTGGGGGCTAAGCAGGGCGCGGGGATAGGCACCAGAGGACCTGGTGAAACTGAATTGGAGACTGACAGGAGGCGGATAGGAAAGAAGATCGCACGGCTTAAGCGCGAACTGAAAAGAGACAAGAAGACCAGGGCGCTCCAACGAAAAGCGAGAAAGGCGGTACCTAATCCCACCGCGGTTCTGGTCGGTTATACTAATGCCGGAAAAAGCACTCTGCTAAACTCTCTTACAAACGCCGGCGTCTTTGTGGAGGACAAATTATTCGCGACCCTGGATCCGACTGTAAGAGAATACAGGTTGCCAAAGGGAGACAGGGTTCTGTTTTCCGATACAGTGGGATTTATCAGAAAACTACCTCATCAACTGGTGGAATCATTCTCAGCCACCTTTGAGGAGATAGGTTTTGCCGAAGTATTGGTAAATGTAGTTGACGCGGGCCACCCCTTTGCCACCGAACACATTGAAACAACACTAAGTGTCCTTGATGAAATAGGAGTTGACCGGAATAAAATAATTACGGTTTTTAACAAGGCTGACAAAGTCACTGAATTATCAACAAAACAGACATACAAGAGGCGCTATCCCAAAGCCATCTGGACTTGCGCCCTTACCGGAGAAGGATTCGATGATTTTGTTGATGCGCTCTCTTCCCAGTTGTCCAAAGGGCGAAGTCCATTGAACCTATTTGTGCCTTATACAGCTACAAAAGCCCTTAAAGAGATAAACAAATTGGCAAAAGTCCTGGACATTGAATATGAAGAGGGCGGAGTAAGGATGCGAATCGAAACCAACGAAAGGCTCAGCTTTGCTTTAAAGGAATATATGACATGAAACTTAAGTTTTTTATCATAATCATTGGCGTCCTTGTTTTCTCTTCGGTGGTCTTTGGCGGCGATATCGGAATTTTTTTTGGAGAGGCTTCAGTGGAAATCGGCGCCGGTACGCCTGTGGCCGCGAAAATCATCGCCAGAAATGAAGCGCTTAAACAGGCTGTAACAAAAGCCGTCAGGCAGGTGATATTGCCAAAAGAGTTTACAGCCAAGGAAAAAGCGATCAACAAAAACATCCTTAGAAAAGCCGGCGCCTACATTCAATCATATGAGATTTTGGAGGCGTATTCACAAGCCGGACATTACATCATCAAACTTGAGGCAAGGGTAAAACTGGACGTGGTTGTAAAAGATATCGCCAAACTGGGAGTTCGGGCATCCGGCACCGGTGATCCTGAAAAAAGAGTGTTTTTGGTTACGACATTTAGAAGAATGGACGAGGAAAAATTCTGGCCTTCCCTTTTTGATCCTCTTTCATCCCGCTTTGAAGTTATTGATTTAAAGACCCTATCATCCGCAAAAGCCGAGGATTTTCTTGCTACAACAGCTTTTATGCGATATCAGGAAAGAAACTTTGATGAATTCTATGATGGCGCCTCCGGTATTAAAGCCAGGTACGCGCTGGTGATTCGCTCACTGGTTACCCATAATGATCAGGGAATCTGCCCCTCTTTGGGTACCGCAAGATTTCTTGACCTTGGCAATAGGGTAGTGCTGGCCAAAATCGAGTTTCAGTTTCAACCTGAAGTTGGATGCGAGCAGGCAGCCACTATGGCCGCAAAAGAGATATTCGCCGGTCTTGCTCTAAAGCTCAAAGGAAAAGGAATATTTGACAGTCCGCCGGTAATGGATTTGAGGTTGTCTTTTGTGGGGCTTGGAAGTTATAAGGATACAAGCCAGGTCAGCGCGTATTTAAAAAGAATTCCTGGTGTAAAATCCGTTGCCCTTCATTCCTTTGGCACTGGCGGTAAAGTCATTTTTCGATTACATTATGAGGGTGCCACTGATGATCTTATCAACGCCCTAAAAAGATTTAAACCTGTTGGTTTTACCATCTCCAAAAGGGTTACAAGAGATGATTCACTCCTTTACGAAGCGGAATATTGAAAGATAAATATTAGGAAAAATCAGGGAACAGAGAAAAAATGAAAAGTACTTTTTTGAAAAGCGGTCAAGAGATATGGGCGTCAACAGTTTTGCCTCTACTGGCGATCTTGTTTTTGATTTCTTCGTGCGCGGCGCCTTTGTCACAAATTAATGAGAACAATGAAACAAGAGACGTTGTTATTAAATGCGTGCCCGATGACGCGAAAGTCTATCTGGACCAGATATACATTGGTAAGGCTCGAAGATTCTCGACTGCCAAAAGACCGTTAAAAGTAACTGTGGGCACTCATGTTCTGGAATTCGAGGCTAAAGGATATCAGCATGAGTTAAGGGAAGTCATGACTACCAATGAGGTTCTGGAAATTAAGCTTGATATGAAGCTCAGACCTGTGCCCGAAGAGGAATAAACAAAATTCAGAATGGTTATAAATGAAACAGCTTATCCATCTAAAGGAGAATGTCTGGGTTAAACTTATCGGTGCTTTTCTTCTACTTTTTACCCTTCTTCTTTTGCTTCACTCGTTAAGAACCATAGTTATCTATTTCATGATCTCTTTCATCTTCGCCTATATCTGCGATCCTGTTGTGGATTGGATGGAAGCAAAAAAGGTTCCAAGAACTGTTGGTGTTTCCATTATATCCATTGGCGTCATAACCACCATTGCCCTTGCGTGGCTTATTGTGATTCCAATTGTCACCGCTGAATTAGCCAATCTGACCTATGATTTTCCCCGTTACGTGGATCAGGTTAAATCCTTTCTTGTTCCTTTTCTTGAGAACCTGAATCTGCCGGTAAGTTGGGACCAATGGCTTGATAATCTGAAGGAATATAAGGGCGTACTCAATATTTACGCCACCAAGTTGTCCCAACCGGCCTGGAAAATGTTAAGCGGCGCCTTCAATTCCATCTACAGCATGATTATGGGTCTTTTGGGAGTGATCATCATTCCGGTGGCCTGGTTTTATCTCCTTAGGGACATTGACCCATTAAAGTCCAGAATCTTTGAGTTCGTGCCTGACAGGCATAAAGAGACGACAAAGAACTTTTTTGATGAAGTTGATCAGACTTTAAGCAGTTTTTTTCGGGGACAGGTAACGGTTTGTCTCTTTTTGGCTCTTATGTACATTATTGGCCTTGAGTTTATTCTGGATGTGCCTCTCGGGTTTCTGATCGGCCTCTTTGCCGGTTTCGCCTCAATAGTACCCTATCTGGGGCTGGTGGTTGGAATCATTCCGGCGATAATTATGGCGGCTTTGGAGCATGGCGACTGGGTTCATCCTCTTGGCGTTGTCATTGTATTTACCGTTGCCCAGATCCTTGAGGGTTCTGTAATAACACCCAAGATTATTGGTGATAAACTGGGAATGCATCCGGTAACCGTGATATTCGCCATCCTGATATGGGGGGAACTGCTGGGTTTTGTGGGAATTCTTATCGCGGTTCCTGTGACAGCGATTTTGATTGTCGTTCTAAAGCGAGTGGCCGCGAAATATTTTCAAAGCGAGTTCTATAGGGAAAGTTCCAAGGAGAATGAATCGCGAAATTTACCCAAGAGCGTCGAGTAATGAGCAAATTACGCAAATTGGGCATGATTCTTC
>CAYSHR010000270.1:0-5480 GCA_964430795.1 uncultured bacterium | reverse complement strand
TTCTTCTTGACTGCTTTTTTCTTCACGACCTTTTTCTTTACGGCCTTCTTCACGACTTTCTTCTTCACCGGTTTTTTCTTCACAGTCTTCTTTTTTGTTGCCTTTTTGACTGCGGGTTTTTTCGTGGCTGCCTTTTTCTTGGTGGCCATCGAGCTCCCTCCTTATGTTGGTGTCTTGTAAAAAAGCTTATCGGAGAAGTATTATCCCCAATG
The DNA here is from genome assembly GCA_964430795.1 of uncultured bacterium. Classification (GTDB taxonomy): domain Bacteria; phylum Lernaellota; class Lernaellaia; order JACKCT01; family CAYSHR01; genus CAYSHR01. The sequence goes on along the minus strand of CAYSHR010000270.1, from coordinate 5,268 downwards.
CCCAATTATATCGTTATCGTCATTTGTCGCTGAATATTATAAATTCAAATTAATTCACTCTGTGGTTGCTTTCTATTTTTATAAAATAGATTTTTCGAAACATCAAGTCCAAATATTAATAAAGTAAAACTTTTTTTACTTTTACCGAGTCAATTTTTTAAAAAAAGTCAAAGAAAGGAGAATCAGTAAAAATGTCAAATGGCATCTAATTAAAAAAGTATGACCTGTGGATATACTGTTGATTACCTGTGGATAACCTTGGTTAACTTGAACCAAAATAATATTAAAAATTGAAAGACTAAGCATAATGGCACATGTTTTTAGGGCAATAGAAATATATTCTTGAAAAACAAGGACCTATGAGCCAAGAGAATAAGCGAATAATATTTGTAAAATCCAAAATGTTCTCTATCACCTTATCTTAAAAGGGAAAAATCGTTTTCCAAGAGAATAAGGTCTATTATTAATATTTCATCCTGTTGTTCGCGGTAAAATATCAGCTAATAATTTATGGCGCGTCAGGAAAAATATGTTCCGCGTCAAAGGTGAAATATCTCTCTTTGTCCTTAATGGAAATACTCTTAAGTTTTGGGTTGTCTTGCTGGTTGATGATCAATAAAAGCAGGCTCGATTTTCTTTTATAGCCTCGGACTACTTTGGCTTTTTCTTCCAGGTCTATTATCCTTTCCAGGGACTGGGATATTTTGGTTTTATTGTTATTGACATCTTGGCCAAAAAACAGTTCGGAAGCAAAAGTAGTCTTTGGGTAAAGATTAATAGGGTAATGGTTTTTTCCGGCAGAGGCGATTTGGTTGTTGTATCTGTCAAGAACGATAAATGATATTTTTATCCGCCCTTTTTCTAAATCACGTATCAACACCGCTCTTATTGAAACCACGTGTATATCATCCTCAAAAACCGCATAAAGTTTTTCCCTGTTTTTTTCAGGGCCGGAAAAAACAAGTTTTGTCCAGGTCCCTTGAACCGGGCCGCAATGGTCTATCTCAAAGGAGAGAGGCTTGGCCAGAAGAAGCCAGGTTTCGCACAAGTCCGATTCCAACGTCGCGATTTTCCTTTCTCCAAAAAGATCAACAGCGGTTTCTCTAATGCGGGCGAACTGCTTTTTAAACTCTTCGTATTTGGAGGCTTTTGCGGCGAGGCTGCTTTCAACCTGCTCAAGTTCCCATAAAATTTTATCCAGTTCGAGAACTTCGGCCCTGCCTCGGCTGTACGCGAAATACCCAAAAACAGAGACAAGGCATATTATTAAAAAAAACAGAATTACAATTAAAGGGCTGGGTAGACTTTTTTTTGATGGTTCATTTCCATCCATAGCCGCCAGTTCATTTGAAAAATCCTCAGGAAGCCTCTTTCTTAAAATAAGAGGCAGAAATGCCAGGAAGGAAAAAATAAGTCCAGCTCCAAGGAGGCTTAGAAATAGAACCAGCATGTCGCCCTTGCTGGAAATTAATCAACCGGCCACAAGACTGATGGCCAGGCTAGCCGGTATCATTGTGATGAATGTAACAAGGAGGTAAGTCGCGAAGGGAATTTGGGTCAAGCCAAGAGCATAATTGATAAACATATAAGGGAAGATGGGCACAAGCCTTACAATAGCCACCATTCTCCAGCCATGTTTCTTTACGCCGGCATCAATATTTTTAAACATTGGGCGACCGGCAATATACTTTTCCACTGTAGGCCTGGCCAGGTATCTGGCGATGATAAAAGAAACCGCGGCGCCAAAGGTGGTTCCTATGGTGATGTAAACCACTCCTGGAAAAACCCCGAAGCTTAAGGCGCCGATGGTGGACAGCACTGATCCGGGAATAAGCAGGGGCGCGCCTATGGTGTAAAAAACAATGTAAATAAGTGGACCTGCCCACCCCAGGCTCTTTGCGAAATCAGCAAGGAGGGCGGCGTTTTTAAGATTAAAATAGTACCCTAAAGGAGTAAATCTCCATAAGACAAATAAGATCGCAAGACCCATCACAAGGGCCAGTGGTTTTACAAACTGTTTGTTTTTCATGGCGGGATATTATCACATAGAAAACCATATGGTTTTGAGAAGTTTACTTTTTGTATATTTTTTCTTGACCAAACATGAAACCCGGCGCACATTAAGCCCCTTGTTTTGGAGGCAAAATTGACAAAGGGTAAATTTCCCGGAAAAAGAAAGCGGGAGAACATAAGAAATATCGCCATTATCGCCCACGTTGACCATGGCAAGACTACCCTGGTGGATAAAATGCTGGCTCAATCAGGCAGCTTTCGCAGGGGTGAGGCTGAAATTGAACAGGCTCTTGATTCAGGTGAACTGGAAAGGGAGCGGGGAATCACCATTCAATCCAAGTGCACTTCTCTGGATTACCAGGACTATCATATAAATGTGGTTGACACTCCAGGGCATGCTGATTTTGGAGGTGAGGTTGAGCGGGTTATGGGAATGGTGGATTCCGCCCTGCTTTTGGTGGACGCACTTGAAGGTCCCATGCCCCAGACTCGTTTTGTAACGAAAAAAGCATTGTCCCGAGGGTTCCTGCCCATTGTGGTTATAAACAAAATAGATCGACCCGGATGTGATCCTCTAAAGACGGTTGACAGTGTTCTGGATCTTTTTATCTCCCTTGACGCCACAGAGGAACAATGTGACTTCCCTGTTGTTTTCACCTCAGCGAAACTGGGTTACGCCCTTTGCTCCCTTAACGATCAGCCAAAAGACCTGGCGCCGTTATTTCAAACAATAATCGAAACGGTTTCCCAGCCGGATGTTGATCCGACAGCTTCTCCGGCTATGCAGGTTACCACTTTCAGCCATGATGATTATCTTGGCGCCATGGCTATCGGCCGTATGGAATCGGGAGCTTTTAACGTGGGAGAAAAAGCCCTGCTTATTCACAGGGACGACTCAAAAGAGGAATTTCGAATCAATAAGATATTGGGGTTTCGAGGCCTGCATCGGTTTGAAATTGAGCAAGCTGTAGCTGGGGATATCGTGGCCATAACCGGCATGCCCGAGTTGAATGTCGGCCAGACTATTACCTCTGTGGATAATCCGGTAAAGCTCCCCCTTTTAAAAATTGACGTGCCTACGGTCAGCATGACTTTTATGACCAACACCTCCCCCACTATGGGCACGGAAGGGAAATATGTTACAAGCGCCAAGCTCAAAGAGAGGCTTGATAAAGAGAAGAAATCCAACGTATCTCTTCGTGTTTCAGAAACAGACTCACCTGATGCTTTTATTGTAAAGGGGAGAGGCGAGCTACACCTCTCGGTTCTAATCGAAACCATGCGCCGGGAAGGATATGAGTTCATGGCTTCAAACCCGAAAGTGGTTTTGAAATATGATGACAATGACAAACCTCAAGAGCCCTATGAGATGGTAATCGTTGACATTGAGACTGCCCACACCGGCGCGGTCATCGAGTCCCTGAGCAACAGATTCGGTCGCATCACAAATATTCGTGAAGTTGGACAGGGCCGATCCAGGGTGGAGTTCGTCATTCCCACAAGAGGGCTTATCGGCTATCGATCAAAGTTTATGACTGAGACCAGGGGCACTGGGGTTCTCTCCGCGGTTTTTCATCAGTACGATCCCTGGGCTGGTGAAATAAAGGAGAGAACAAGGGGCGCCCTTGTTGTTCTGGAACCGTGCACAACCGTTACCTTTGCTTTATGGAAACTGGAAGATAGAGGAACATTTTTCCTCGGGTCCGGTCAAAAAGTCTACGCGGGGCAGGTCATAGGTGAGAGCGCCCGGGATAAGGATATGGTTATAAATCCCGGCAAGCATAAAAAACTAACCAACATCAGGGCCGCCGCCGCTGATGAAAAAAACGTTATAAAACCCCACAAAGAGCTCTCCATTGAAAGCGCCATCGAGTTTATCAATGATGATGAATTGGTGGAGTTCACGCCAAAATCCATTCGCGTCAGAAAACGGATTCTCGATCATCACAAACGAAAGAGATCGGAAGTAAAAAAGTAAGAAAAGGGTGAACGGTTTGAGAAGTTCACCGGGTTAAGGCTTCCCTGATTTTAGGCACCCAAACATCTTTTTTAAAATACCTGTAATCGTTCAGTTACAAGGGGGCTTTTGGGAAAAAGGGGGAGATGTACTTGTTACGTGTACCCGGATTTTCATATATGAGATCGGGGTACACGATCCCCATTTCCCTAATATTATTGACAAGGCCGGCCATTGTTGAGAAATGGGGTCATATCCCCCGATCTCAAACCCTGCCACCTTGCTCCCTTGTCACTGAACGATTACAAATACCTCCTTTTTTTTCTTGCTATTTTTTTTTTAATGGCTAAATTCCGGCGATGAATTTCAGAAAGAGCATCTTTTGTTCCTTTTCCTATGGAGGATTTCAAAATGTCAACCGAACTGATTCTCTTTTTTATTCAATGCTTTATTTCAATATTTGTAATTCTCAATCCCTTTGGCACTGTTCCTGTTCTTTTATCACTGACTGGCGATCTGGATAAAGGGGCACGAAGTGGAGTCGCACTGAAAGCCACAGTAACGGCGCTGATTATTCTCCTTGTTTTTGCCCTTGGGGGGCATTTTGTATTCAATCTCTTTCATATTACCCTGGGAGCTTTTAGAATCGCGGGGGGAATTCTGCTGTTTTTAATAAGTCTTTCCATGCTTTACGGTCAACAGCCCAAGGCGAAAATCACTCTAAAGGAAAGAGAAGCCGCCATTGAAAGAGAGGATGTGGCCATAACACCCCTTGGCATTCCAATGATTGCCGGCCCAGGATCCATTGCCACAGTTATGAGCCTCATGGACCAGACCCCGGATATGCTAAACAAGGGCCTGGTCATTCTAGCCATTCCTTTTACTGTTGGCGCCGGATATTTAATTCTCAGATCCAGTTCATGGATTATGTCATTTTTGGGGACAAACGGACTGAAAGTAATGACCAGGCTTATGGGGCTTATGCTGGCGGTCATAGCGGTGCAGTTCATGATAAACGGTCTTTACGACGCTTTTCCAAAACTTCTTGGGTAGTTGTTCAGTGACAAGGGGGCTTTTGGGAAAAGGGGGGTCATGTCCCCCGATCTCAAACCCTGCCACCTTGCTCCCTTGTCGTTGAACGATTACACTCAGATCCATTTTCAGGTTGATATGTTTTTCTCAAGAGTTTAAGTTTTTAAACTTGGGATAATGGTAAGATGAAAGGAACGGAGAGTCGCGTTTTGAGAAAACCCACTTTTATTATTGTAGTCATTCTGTTTACAGCAAGCCTGGTCTTT
>CAYSHR010000269.1:0-5515 GCA_964430795.1 uncultured bacterium | reverse complement strand
AGTCAAAAGTTCTAAGACTAAAATTGCACGCTTTTTTAAATCAACTTCTTCTAATAAGAACACTGAGCAAAAACAGCCCCAGAGCCGTATAAAGAAGATAGGGCCATATGGGATATACTCTTGGATAGGTCTGCTCAGGTATCTCGAAAATCTCTTTTATCGTTGGATTGTATTTTCCTTTACCGGCCTTGACGATTTTTTTCATGAGGGGCGTGTTTGGAGCCTGGCTGATAAATTCCGTTGGAGGCGCGAGAAAGACCCTGCCGATCCCGCCTCCCCCTGGAGTTTTTAAATCCTTCGCCTTTACAAAAAAACTATAATCGCCAAACCCGGCAACCTTAAAGCTACCCTTGTATCCGCCGGGTCTTGATTGTAAAAGAGGCACGTCAACAGGTTCGCCGTCAGGAGGGCTTACCTCCAGGCGAAGATCAAGATCGTTAATAAAATTTCCGTTATGGTCAAGGGCGTCAACCTCGACAATGGCTCTCTCCCCTTCGATTCGGGTTTTTAAGCGGTATGACCTTCTTTTCCGGTCCCCAAGGGTATTCCTGGCGATATTGGTCCAGAACTTCTGGAAGTCGCTCCACTCGGGCATTTCCCTTGCCCAAACCATTCCCGAGTCGGTTCCCACAAAAGTAACCTTGCCAAGGCCGAATCGCCATCGCGCGGTCATGGGCTCAAGCTTTTCGGCTGTAATATAGACCTCGGATGTGGGCTTGGCTTTCGCGGAATTGTAACCATAAAGATTGGGGAAGGTTTTAAAATTGATGCCGGCGAGCATATTGCCCCGCTTTACCAGCTTGGGCTTGAATTTAGTTTCCACCACATTTGTTTTTGAGATGGACTTGGTTTCCTTCATAAAGATTTTCGGTATTTTTGAAATATCCTCTGTGTAATAAAATCGCCCTTTTCCCATCTGCGCGATCTTTCGAAGGTGGGCCTGATCCGACTCCTTGCCAAGGGCGACAGTGGAGATGGTAATCTTCTTGTCAGCCATATATTGGAGAAGGTGGGCGTTCTGATTAAACATGGAGATGGAATAGCCATCTGATAATAGGATTACATGCTTAACTTTGTTCGGCATAGGCTTTAACTTGGCGTAAGCCTCTTTCAGGGCCGGATATATGCTGGTGCCGCCGTCAACACCGAAACGGTCCAGCTCCTTGATAATCGCATCCCTGTTTTGAGCTGATTGTATTGGTATGGCCCACCTTGGAAAATCATCAAAAAGCACCACGCCGATTTTGCTCCGATCCGAAAGTATTTCGATGGAATCCTTAGCCGCGCGAATGGCCATTCCAAACTTGTTTTCCCTGGCCATGGACGAGCTTTTATCAATAACAAGTATAAGAGCCACAGGATTCGGCTCGGTCTTTTTCTTCTCCTTGAGCCACACAGGCAACACCATCTCAATGGGAAGCTTCTCCCTTTTGCGTTTATCTTTGTCTGCTTTTTCTCGAAGCTCCGAGCCCTTTTCGCCACCGATTACAAGGAGACCTCCGCCATATTCACCCACAAATTTCTCAAGGGTTTTTGCCCTGGATTTTCCAAAGCGCAAAAAATCAATATTTGAAAGCACCACCAGGTCAAAGGGCGTAAGCCCTCGCGCGCTTTTGGGAAAATTGGCTAAAGGCGCGGCCTTTACAGATAGTTTATTGGCTGTAAAAGCGTCCAGAAGATCAAGGTCGGCGCCCTGTTCCCCCGAATAGACCATGATTCTTGGATTGCCGATTACTCTTAGCATGGAAGAAAGGGTATTATTGTCCAGGTGATCGTCTCCCGCGGCGTCAATGGACGCGGAGTATGTCTGGTTAAAGTTGGACTTTACCTTTGTATCGAAATCATAAGTATTGGACCCGGGACTTACATCTATCTCTCTTTTTATCTCGGTGGCTTTGCCCCGCTTTATAATGAGCTTTGCTTTTACCGCAAAATTGGAAACCACGGTAACAGAGATTTTGATGGGCTCTCCAGGGCGGGCTTTTCTTGGGAGATTTATGCTCTCAATGTAAATATCCCGATCTGTTCTTGTTTCAAGAGGAATAACGTTTACCTCGATGCCCCTGGCTAAAGCGCCCTGGGTCTCGAACAAGATATCTCCTCTTGTCTGGTTTCCATCTGTAAAGATAACCCCTCGCTGAAAAGTATCTTTGACAAAAAGGTCATGCCCTGTATGTAACGCGCGGGCGATGTCTGTTCCCGGTTTTGTCGAAAGGCGGGCAATTTTCGGCATCGAGCCATTTGTCTTGTCCGCCTCGATAGCTTTCGAGTCAAAGTTGAGCATCCTTAAGGATATGTCGCCCTTTGCCTTCCACGCTTTTTCGATAAAAGCCCTTGTTTTTGAAATCTCCATTTCCGGAATGGACTGGGACACATCAACCAGAAAAGCCACGGAGAGGGCCTTTTCATATTTTGTAACGGTAATTTGGGACAGGGCGCCTGTTAATAGGAGCAGAATGGCTATTCGCAAAACAAGAAGGATAACGCGCCTGGCTTTTGTCATCATCAGCCTGGAGCGCCAGCCCATGGCGAATATAAATATGGCGGCCAGGAGGAAAACCCCAAAGGCACCCCAGAAGGTCAGCCCCGTCGCCTCTGTTCCAAGGTCCCTGAATATTTTAAGGAAGCTTTCCATTGTTATACAACCAGAAATCAAATATCACCAATCCGAAGACCAGCAAGATTAAAAAAGGCCAGAACTTTTCAACACCCCTGCTGTGGGAAACAGCGTTCAGAGGGGTTACAGGATCAGACCTGGCATTGGATAAATCACTTTCATCCGGGTCAATCAGAGAAACAGCGACTATCTTTTGCCCCTTGGTGTCGCTATATGAATAAAAACCCGGAGTCGGGGGGGAATATGAGAAAAACCCCGATTGGGGGTGCAAAATAATTTTCTGTTTCAAGGGAGTAATCATCTCAACCTGGGTCGCGTCGCCTTTAACAGGCAACTGCAAAATTTCGCCAATCTGATGGGTCGCGCGCTTTTCCACATCATTGGATTCGGCAAACCACATGATGGCGTTGTGGAAAAATATGGGAAAGGCGATTCTTAACGGAAGATCGGATTTCTTTAATGAAAAACCAATGCCCAGGATTTTGCGCCCGCCCTTTTCTCTTGTCATGATAAGGGCGTTCTTATGGTATTCAGCAAGGACAGTGTCCCCTTTTTCAAGGACGATGGGGTTGCCCTCTTTTATATTCAGATCGTTCAGCTTGATGTATCTCAGTACAGGGTGCTGATCCGCCCATCCGGTCATGGCCGGTTTTTTCACCTTTTTGACGACCTTGAAAGGAGAACCGGTGGGGTGAATATATATGGCGTGGGCTGACGGGGGCTTTGGCGGTGTGAAATCATCAAAAATTACCGTATCAAAACCAAAGCTTTTCCCTTGCGAATATTCCTGGGGGTTGGTCTTGGTCAATGATATCTGGGGATTTAAGGCAAGAGCCTTTTCTAAAAACAGATTCCCAATGGAAACCAGCAGAACCCTTGTTTTCTTCTGAGGATTGATATAAGCGAAAGCGCCGTTATCGGCAACAAGAGAATCAGCACCGGACTCATATTTTATCTCGGAAAGCAGGGCGGTAACTTTTCCCTGAACCCCGAAGGGCAGATAATAATGCTCGGTTCTTTCCTGGCCAGGGGCAAGAGTGAGATTTTCCTTGCCCACAGTGGCTTTTGGCGTATATACGATCATCTTGACTTCGCTTTTCGCGTCACCGAAATTGGCCACTCTGACCATTAATTCATGCCCGCCTGTGAGATTAAAGGGCTTGCGAACATCAAAAGCGACGATCCCTGTATTTTGAGATGGCAGCCCCACCCCTATAACTTTGACGTCAACACCAGGGGCCGGGGGCGGAATTACATCCTCGGGGCGATCTGTAAAAAGATAAAGATGGAGCGAGTCATTCTCGGAAAGGTCAAGAAAGGAGAAGGCGTTCTTTGCATATTCAACAGCCATGGAAATCTTTGGCGCGCGACCTTCGGGTTTCATGCCCTCAAGAGCGGCTTTTAAAACGTCATCATTATTTGAAAAACCTGTAAGGGCTTTAACTTCCGACGCGGCCAGAACAATCATCGCCCTGTCTATCCGGCGAATGTTGTTCTCAAGAAGCTCCCACGCCTTTTCAGCGGCCAGATCCATACGGGTTTTTCCCTCACCGCTTTTAGCCCCCATGGATAACGAGCCGTCAACAACCACCGCGACAAACCTGCGATGAACCGAGCTTTGAGCCGGGGAAGGGTCGGTCAAGGCAAAAGCCACCAGTCCTAATATTGCCAGATGAAGCAAAAACGCCAGAATCTCGGACCAGATGGAGCGCTTGGCCCCTACAACCCTTTTCCAGATAATGAAGTTGCTTATGGTCTTTCCTCTTCTTCTGTACCGAAGGATATATATAAGCAGAAGGGCGCCGGCCATCCCCGCGAAAAGCCATCCGAATTGCCCCAGGCTTATCCCTTTGAACATCATTTGACAAACCTCCCCTGGCGAAAGATGCTCAAAACCAGGTCCTCAAAGGGTACGGTTGTCAATGTATGAAGGTATGTGCACTGAAGGCTGTGGGCGGTCTCCTGAAGTTCCTTTGTGAATTTCTCGTATTCCTTGTGGTAACGCTTTAGAACCCTGGGAGAGATATTCACCATCTGTTGATTGCCGGTCTCAGCGTCGGTAAACTGAATGGCGCCTCTGTATTGAGGGCTTGCCTCGTATTGGTGATGAACGCAAACCGCGGAAAGATCGTGCTTGGCGTAAAAAAGGGTTTTAAGAGGCTTCTCAAAGCCTTTTTCGTCAAAGAAATCCGAAACCGTAACCACCAACCCCCTACCCCTTGCCTGGGCGCAAAATGTCCTGAAAGCTTTTTCCATATCCGTTTCAGGTTGAGGCGTCACGTTTTCAAGAAACTCGAATATTTTCAGAATCTGCCCTTTACCCCTTACCCTGGCAAGAGAATCTTCCAGATCATCGGCAAAGGGCATAATAAAAACCGTGTCAAGATTGGCAAGAGCCACATAAGCCAAAGCGGCGACGATCTTTCTGGCATAATCGAATTTTGATGGATCACCGTGAACCATGGACTTTGAGCAGTCCAGAAGGAAATAGACGCTCAGGTTCTCCTCTTCATGAAATAGCTTTGTAACAAGCTGCTCCATGCGGCCATATAGATTCCAGTCAAGATATCGAAGGTCGTCACCGGGATTGTATTGGCGATAATCGGCGAATTCCATTCCCCAGCCGGTTTTCTTCGACCGGGTTTGAGCCTGGGTCTTTCCGGCGAATACTTTTTTGGAGACCAGATATAAATATTCGAGTTTTTTAAGAAACTCGTCGTCAAATAGCTTTTTTTTTGCCAAAGCCCGCAACCTCGTCCATAACACAGCATTTTTTTAGAAATCAACCCAGAGCAAAACCCCAATTGCCCAAAAGCGAATCAAGATATTGCACTATTAAATATATACTTCATGAACACCTGCATGTGGTCCCAATAGGGCATGCGGAAGTGATAGCAT
>CAYSHR010000268.1:0-5527 GCA_964430795.1 uncultured bacterium | reverse complement strand
GGTGAGTATCCCGGTAAAAATCAGGCTAAACAGGTATATTAGCTTTTTAATAGTGTTTTTCTTTCTAAACATCTAATTTTCCCGCCGGGGTGTTTTTTCAAGGATATTTGTCATAATGGGTACGTAAAACTCCCAGAAAAAGGCACTCTGATCCTGGTGCCTCTCCTGGAAGCGAAACAACTTTTTATAATCGGCAATCCCCTGGATGTAATAAGGCCCCCGATCAATATCATTATCGGAAAAATCTCCGGCAAAGTAAATTATCAGGGGAGATTTCTTTCTTCTTATTACAGCGGGAAATTTGTCGGGGACCCCGAAATTCCCCATCAATTCCTTTCCCGATTCTGTTAAGTGAAATTGGTAATCGGCAAGAACTTCCGAGTTTTCTGATGGAGTAACAATGTCGAACCAGTATCTGAAAGGCACATTAGACAGGGCGCCATTCATTATTGAATCCTCAGAATTTATATCAGTAATCAAAAGCCCTTTTTCAAGAACATCCCTACCGGCCTGAAGCACGAAAAGCCTGGTGTCCTCATGAGTAATAAGCCAGCCCGGACCCTTAAAAGCCCATTCCCGGTTATAATGCTTTTTCCAATTTCTTTTTGCCCAAGCGGGCACTTCATTAAAGTCACCCAGATCAGCAAAAAATCGCCCTGTCCACCTTGTCCAATTTACTCCCAGAAGGTATTCCAGCCTTTTTCCGGCAAGGCTGTGGGTGGGGGAAGCGAATGTATTGAACTCGGCGATTAAGTGCCCGCCTCTGTTGATAAATCTCTCAATGACTTCCACTTCCTTGACATCAAATCCACCGAAAATCAGATTGCTATAATCGAGGTGGGTTGAAAAATCATGGTGCAGGTAGTCGTTAACATATACTCCGTAATTGTCAGCCAAATAGAGGATGTCCGGGTTTCCAAGGCGTGAGTCAGTGAGAGTTTCTCCAATAATGGTCTTTTTACCATTGTATTTTGAAAAAAAGTCACCGGTAAGCTGTTCGGTTTTCAGGCTCCCTTCCCTGTAGAAACCCTCTGATTTGTCAGTTTTCGCCATTGGGGCGGACCTATTCTCTACTGCTGAATCAACAAAGTCGGTCAGGTCGTGGACTTTTTGGGCTTTTATCCCTCTCTTTTGAAGATATTGCCCTAATGCTTTCTCAAGGTTAGTCACCCTGTAAGGATGATAGCCGATATAATCGGTTGAACTCCAGCTATCCTTATGATCGGCAGGAGAGGTTTTCCCGTGATTCAAAACCCAAATCAGGGCTTCATGCTCTCTAAAATTTGAATGGGGAACGGTTTTATCCACAATTCTGATCATAAGTTCATTATCCTTCTTTGCCCACCATTTATAAAAAGGGCCGGCCAAAAGGGCTAAAACCAGAAAAAGAAGAAATATCAGGACGAGAGCTTCTTTTGCGCTTCTGTTTGTTCGAAGCCTTGCCTCGTCATCTTCCCCCAGGATTTTTTCTTTATCAGATAACTCCATAAGCCCTTCAACCTGAAAAAGAGGGTTAATTGCCTATAACCGAAGAATTCCAGAAATGCTACAAATATCAGTTTGAGCTTAAGGCCGAAGCCTTTATAAACATTGGTAATCATCATATCAAAAACAATGCTTTGGATTGACATGAGAATTCCCAGGAAAATTGCCGCCATAAAAAATAAAAAAGCGAAACTTTTATCAAGATTTCCAAAACCCAGGGCAAAGGAAAACCAGATGTAGCCGGACAACTCCACTATTGGTCCAAGGAGTTCAAAAAGGACGAAAAGTGGAAACAAAAGCATGCCGATGGTGCCGTATTTGGGATTGAAAAACATGGTTTTATGTTCCCAAAGGGTTTCAGCCAGCCCCCTTTGCCAGCGGTCTCTTTGCCTGCCTAATACTTTCACGCTTTCAGGGGCTTCAGTATAACAGAGTGGGTCTGGTATGTACTTGATGATATATGGCTGCTTGTTTTTACGCATGTGATGGTGAAGTCTGACCACCATCTCTATATCCTCGCCAATCTTGTTGTCTTGATATCCGCCGACGTCAACCACAGCCTGCCTTAAAAAGAGTCCGAAGGCGCCGGAAATTATTAGACTGCCCCCCAGTTTGTTAAACCCAACTCTGGCATATAGAAAGGAACGAAGATATTCGATTATCTGAAAACGGGCTAACCAGGAACTTGGAAAGCCGATCTTTTGGCTGATGCCGTCCCTGAACTCACATCCATTGGCAAGAAGTACCGCGCCACCCACCGCCACTACTGAATCATTATATAAGTAAGGCTCAACCATTCTCAAAAGGGCATACCTGTCAATAATTGAGTCAGCGTCCACAGAGCAAACCAAAGGAGTTTGACATACGTTAAGCCCCACATTCAGAGCATCTGATTTGCCGCCGCCTTCTTTGTCAACAACGAGCAATCTGCTGTCTATTCTCGATTGAAAAGCGCCCTTTACCGGCTTTGTTTTAATCTGGTTTCTGACTACCTGGTTCAATGGAGCAAGATCAAAGCGGTCTTTTAATAATTCAAGGGTGGAATCGGTACTTCCGTCATTAATCACGATGATTCGCAAGTTTGGATATCGTAATTGGAGAAAAGCCCTAACAGTATCAATGATATTTGTCTCTTCGTTATAGGCGGGGGTAAGAATGGTAATTGACGGAGTACTCGATTCCGACATAACGATGGAATCAAACTCGGGAAGTTTTGAGGCGTTTCTTCTAAGAATTTCAGGAACCGCGAGAAATATTAGAAGACCATAAAAAGTATTCAGGGCTAAAAAATATAATAGGAAAAAGAAGTCAAAAGAAGTGGTCATGCCGATACTACCCCAATATTTACATTGATTTTATAGCGTTCCAATTCCTGTTTTGCCGTGTCTTTCGCAAAAAGGTCCTCATGGCTTTTAGCGATAAATTTGAGTTTCTTTATTCCCGTTGAACCCATGGAGGACAATGCCCCTGCCGCGTTCTGCCGTACCCAGAAAGACGGATCGGTCATGGCGCCGGCAATTTCCGAAATGGTGGAAACCTCATTTCGCGCTCCAAGGGCTTTAACAGCTTGAGCCCTGACTTCCCAGTGAGGGTCGCCAAGGAGGTGAAGTAGAATATTTCTGGTTGCACTGGATCGTAAAAGGCCGGCGCTCATGCAAACCCCGATTCGCAGTTCAATTGACCTTGATCGATAAGCGATTTCCATCCAGGCTTCGCAGACTACCGGATATTTTTCCGCCGCGGTAACAAGAAGAATCCTTTTGACAATGGGGCCGGAGAAGTCAGGCCATTTCTCCATCAATCGTGTGAATTTTTCCGGCGCCATCTCATGAAAGACAATGTAAAGAGGCTGTTCCATGAGACGTCTTGTCAGTCTCAAGTCTTTGATAAGCTCAAAAATATCATCGGCGCCGCCGATCTCGACCATTATTCTCGCGGCAAGAATCCTGTTAAGTATACTTTTATCTTTCATGGCTAAAAGAGCTTCTTTTTCCTTCTCCGTCGCCACATGAGAAATTCGCCTTAACGCTGTAAAGCGTTTGTTCCATGACATGGATCTCAAATCATTTAGATCACTCTCATGGCACTTTAAGCGGCGATATGTCCTTGTCAGCTTTTCTTTGTATTCACCGCTTACAAATTGGAAATGGTTTTGGAAAAAATCGCTTACTATATATTTTGGGAATTCATCGGCGTAACTTATCCAATCCTCCAGTTCCTCTTTGTCATCAAGAATGTCCCAGAATAATTCACCAAGTCTCTTGTTAAATTCTTCAGATTTTCTCAATCTGCTACCGGTAATTGTTGATCTTATGGCCAGGTATGTTATCTGGCCTACCATTAAAAGCAGTTCAGCCAGGATAATCAGATAGACTATCTGATACAAAGGGTTGTTGCTGATTCCTAAAAATGCCAAATCAGGCATGAAAAACTACCTTTTAAAAATCTGTAGTAAAAGCCTCACGAGATTATCTTTGGCTTTTTTTAAAAATTATCTTCTGTTTCCACAGTAATATCAGCCAAATAAGTGAAAAAAACACTTATTAATATGATCGTCAGAAATGTGATTAACCTGAGTAGTTTTCTCTCATGGCTCGCAAAGGGTGGGAATAAATCTCTTGACTCGCTTAGTTACCTCCTCGGGATTGAAAGGTTTAGACATGAAATCCGATGCCCCCAGAGCAAACGCGCGACGTTCCGTATCTTTCTGATCCTGAGCGGTAAGGACAATTGACTTTATGTATTTATTCAAGCCATTTTTTCTAATCCATAGTAAAATTTCAAATCCGCTGATAAATGATAGATGTAGATCCATGACTACAATATGAAACCTTTTCTCTTGAAGCATGCAGGTAACATCTTCGCCATTGCCCACCCTCTTTACTTGCCACCCTTCTTTCTCAAAACACCTGCCCAATAGACGGCTCGAAAGAGGATTATCATCGGCAATCAGTACTTTTGGAGTTATTATCTTTTTCTCCTTATAAGACTCCTCTTCCTTGTCAAATGGATCGCCAATTTCTATTGTTTGGGCTTTCGAGCCATATTTTTCTACGATATTGGTTAGAACAGGCTTGGATATAGCTCTGGGCTTTGAAATTCCCAAAGAGAAGTCTTCTATGCTTTTTATAAGACTTTTGACACTCAACCTTTTGTGAATCCTTTCATAGAGTTCATTTGCGCTGGGTGGGGCAAGGATATAGTCATCAGCTCCATAACTGAAAACCAGGTCTTGAATATTTAAACCCACACCTTCCAATATCAATAATACATCAATTTCACTAAAATGTTTATCTTTTTTTATCTTTTTGCAAAAATTATTTCGAACAGTCTCATTTCCTATATTCCCCAAAATTAGAATATCAGGAGAATCTCTCAAAAGTCTAAAATATAGTGAATCAAAATCCTCGATATGAGATACCTTGATTCCATTCCGTTGAAAGTGGCTTTTTATATCCGAAAAACTACTATCGTCCTTGCCGGCAATGAAGAGTGAATGCTGATAATGCTCAAGTTCAAAAACTTTATCACTAATAATCGTGGAAATTTGTTCAAAAGTGGAATCAGACATAAACATTCCGTCAATACGATTTTCAAAATCCTCCACATGGGCGCCATTACTGGAAATAGCCGCAATCGGAGTGGATGTTCTTGAATTAATTCTATTTAATAAGCCGTTAAAATTGACTGGAAAATCGATTGGGTTGTCAAGGTCGATAATATAACAGGAATAATTTCTTTTTCCGTTTTTCTCAAATTCTTTGATATCTGAGGATATTATAAATTCAACACTATAACTGGGAAGGCTGTTAATAAATTGAAAACTTCCCGGCTTGCCGGAAATGATCATTAAAGTCGGTTTTAAGAGATTTTTTTTCCTGGCGACGGAAAGTTCCAGTTTCAAATAGTTTATTATGGCGCCCCATTGATCAATCAGATTGTGGGATGGAGTTTTACCTCTAATGATGGACAAGTTTATATCTCTTTCACCTCTTAGCGCCAACTCATTCAATAGATTCAAGTTCAAAAGGGCCGATATTCG
>CAYSHR010000267.1:0-5532 GCA_964430795.1 uncultured bacterium | reverse complement strand
CATCAAAAATGGTGATCTTTACGCCGGAATTGAGAAAGGCCAACTCTCTAAGCCTTTTGGACAGAAGATCGAAGTTATATATTGTCTCTGTAAATATTTCAGGATCGGGCCTGAAAAAGGTCTTGGTGCCGGTTCGTTTTGTAGTTCCCTTTTCAATCAACTCGGTTATGGCTTTGCCCCTGTTATATTGCTGGGAATATACCTTTCCATCTCTGCGAACCTCGAGGATGACTTCTTCGGAAAGGGCGTTTACCACAGAAACGCCAACGCCATGAAGACCGCCGGAAACCTTGTAGCTGTTCTTGTCGAATTTACCGCCGGCGTGAAGAACCGTCATGACCACCTGGGCCGCGGACATCTGTTCTTTTTCATGCCAGTCAACAGGAATGCCTCGTCCGTTATCTTCAACGGAAATCGAGTTATCCGGGTGAATGGTAACAATTATATTGTCGCAAAACCCAGCCAAGGATTCATCAATGGAGTTGTCAACAACTTCATAAACAAGGTGATGAAGACCAGTGCTGCTGGTGGAGCCGATATACATGGCAGGGCGTTTGCGAACCGCGGAAAGCCCTTTTAGCACCTTGATATTATCAGCGCTATATTCTTCATTTTCGCCGACTATGTTTTCCTCTTGTTCGGGCTTGGAATCATCCATTTAGTTGTTACCTCGTAATAATCTATTTCAAGACGGCGCCCTTGTGGCAGTAGCCGGAAATGGCTTCCAGGTAAGTAATATCAATAAAGCAAATAAAATCATTTTTTCAAAAAAGAATTATACCACATCTGCTTGTGGCGTCAATTAAAAAGGGCAACTATATCTTGTAGTTTTCCCGGATGACCGACACCGTAACGTCTTGAAATAAAAGGTCTTTTTTTAGACACATAAAAGGACCTCAAATCCGGACTCCCGCCTTTAATAAGCTGCTCTTTTTTCTTATGCCAAAGATGATTTTCCGGCGGGTTATTGTTGTCGGTGGCACACCGGCATTTTTTTCTTTACAACAGGAGACGGCTATTTTAGAAGGGTAAATCATAATAATGTTACTGGCTTGCATTGAAAGGGAATCAAATGGCTCACCCTGAAACCGGACAGATGGATACACCAAAAGGGCATCCAAAGGGATTGTACCTTCTTTTTGGCGTGGAGATGTGGGAGAGATTCTCTTACTATGGCATGAGGGCGTTGCTGGTTCTTTACATGACCAAATACTTTCTCTTCTCAACTGAAAAAGCGGGAACGATTTACGGGTGGTATACAGGACTCGTCTACCTCACGCCCCTATTAGGCGGGTACATTGCCGACAGGTATCTTGGCGCCAGGAAGTGTATTCTCATAGGCGGTTCGCTGATGGCCCTGGGGCACTTTGCCATGGCTGTAACCGTCGGATTTAAAATAAGCATATTCCAGGATGCCATTGTTACAGTCACACCCATGTTCTTCTTCTATTCGGCTTTGATCCTGCTGATTTTCGGCAATGGTTTTTTCAAGCCCAACATCTCCACCACAGTTGGAAAACTTTACAAAGAAAACGATCCTCGCCGTGACGGCGGCTTTACCATATTCTACATGGGAATCAATCTGGGCGCCTTCTTCTCTCCCCTGGTCTGCGGAACACTGGGCGAGAAAGTCGGCTGGCACTGGGGATTTGGAATGGCCGGCGTGGGCATGGTGGCCGGACTTATAATGTATCTATGGGGGCAGAAGCGCTATCTGGGCGACGCGGGACTTTATCCTGAAAACAAGCCCGATAAAAATGTTAAAAAAGAACCGTTGACTAAAGTTGAAAAGCAACGCATCGCCGTTATTTTTATCCTGGCCTTTTTTGTGATTTTCTTCTGGGCGTCATTCGAACAGGCAGGCAGTTCCCTTACTCTTTTCGCGGAACATTCCACGGATCGCGGCGGGTTCGAATGGGCTAGAAGCCTCTGGCCCTCCAGTCCCGACGCCACCTGTTCCCAGGCCAATAACTGGTGCGGTGGAGGGGATATAGACAAAAACACCTTCCTTGATACAGAGGAAAAAAGCTGCTCCGAAGCCAATGGCTGGTGCGGCGGAGCTGACGGCGATAAGAGTGGAATAAGGGATCTCGATTTCCCAACAAGCTGGTTCCAGTCTGTAAACCCAATGATTATTTTCATCCTGGCGCCCTTTTTCTCTATTATGTGGATCAAACTCGCCAAGTCAAACAGGGACCCGTCAACCCCCATGAAATTCGTCTGGGGCCTGGGCCTGCTTGCCATAGGCTTTGTCGTTATGGTGGTTGCGGGAGGCATAGTGGATAAATCCGCTGGAAAAGTCGGTGTCTTCTGGCTCCTTGGCGCCTACTTTATGTTCACAGTGGGCGAGCTCTGCCTCTCCCCTGTCGGTCTTTCCATGGTTACAAAACTCTCCCCAGTCCGCTTTGGCTCATTAATGATGGGCACCTGGTTTGGAGCAAACTTCCTCTCAAACCTGGTCGGCGGTCTTTTTGCCGGGAATTATGACGCCATGACAAAATCAACATTCTTCATGATTCCGGTAGCAACAGCGGGAGGCGCGGCACTTATCCTCCTGGTATTAACCCCTCTTCTAAAGAAATGGATGCACGGAATACATTAAGCCCCTAAGCCGGCGGCGGCATTAATCTTGAGTGGGAAAGTGACATGAAAACGGGCTGGGAAGAAAAAAATTGTAGGGGCGCGGCATGCCGTGCTCTTACAACTGCTGGATTATAAAATTATTTCATGCCGCTCAATTGGCTGTTGAATGAGTGAAAAAGTAAAAACAAAAAAAGTTCGCAAATGGATGGTCTTTGTCTGGATCCTTCTCTTCTTCCTCCTCCTTGATCTTGGCTTCAGAGTATATTTTTCCAAAGAAAACCTGGTATTGAGAAATATTGACAGGGGAATAGCCGCGCTGCCCTACCTGTTTAACCAGATGGACCGCCACAAAGGAATCAAAATCGCCTTTGTGGGGGCTTCTGTAATGCAGGGCTATCAGAACGTGGAAGCTGACAGAGCCTTTCCCAATCTAATCGAAAAAATGCTGAGAAAAAGAGATAAGTTCAAAACCGCGAAATGCTTCAATCTTTCATCCGCGGGGCACAACTTTGGAGACCATTACAGCGTTTTAGCGGAGGCTATCCGACATGATCCTGACCTGATAGTGGTGGCTATTCATTTCAAAAGCTTTTCCCAGCATGGAGACACAAGAATTCCACTCCAGCATCCGAGCCTTTCGGCCTACTTGTATCAGGACCCAAACAGAAATGAACTGCTAAAGCGTTTTGGCGTATCGACTTTTGATTTCTGGAAACATCGGATTGATAACGGCGCGAGAAAAGTATCCGCCTTTTACAGGTATAAGGATCTGGCCACACAGCTTGTAACCTCCAGCGCCGACCCCCCCGCCTATGTAATAAATGACCGTTACAAAGACAAAATGGGCTTTCTGAGTGAAGGCAAAAAACTCATGCTTCAATTGGAGCCCGAACATAGAAGCACCGATTATCTTTGGAAACTTCTCCCCGATTCACTTATAGGGCGTAATCATGAGATTTGCTCGAATCTTGACTTTTCCGATTCCAATATTAACTGGCGCACCTTTAAAGAGCTCTGCGTTATGGCCAGAAAAAAACGGGTCAACGTCCTTTTTTACCTGACGCCCATTAACCGTTCCATTGTTAAAGAGCACAACTTTTTTGATTGGAATGTCATTAGAAATTATCAGCGGGTGATTATTCGCCAGGTAAAAACCAACGGCCATCTTCTGGCTGAAAACACAACAAACGCGGTGGACGACCCTTTTTTTTCAGATACGGATCACATGAACATGAACGGGCATGCCCAATTGGCGGTTCGCCTTTATAAGAACGTCAAGGAAGGTCTTGAAAGAGGAAAGTGGAAACCCAGTAGGATAAAACGGAGAAGGGATTAGACGGAAATGTTGAATTTATTCTCCTGGTGGTATCTGATTTTCGTTCTTCTGTCACTACTTCTCTATTGGGTGGTTCTTCCCAAAAAAGCCCGCCCTTATTTTCTCCTTGCCGCTGGAATCGCCATAGTTCTGTTGCAGAAAATTTCCTTTTCGTTTCTGACCCTTTTCTACCTGACCCTTGTCTGGTATTTCGGATTCATCATCCATACGGCAAAGGAAAAATCCACTGGGAAGTTTTTCCTTATTCTCGGTATCTCCTTTTCAGCCATTCTTCTGGCCTATTATAAGTACTTTGTCTTTGGCGACGTTCACGTTCTGAGTATAACAGGGGGCAAAGGACTTTCCTCCATGGTCGGCCCTTTGGGCATCAGCTATTTCACCTTCAGGGTTATTCATTATCTTGTTGAAGTCTACAGGGGTAAAACTCCGGCGGCGAATTACTTCGATTTTATGCTCTATATTACTTTTTTCCCCACAATTCTCGCGGGCCCTATTGAGAGATATGACAACTTTCAACCTCAGCGGGAAGCCCAGGGAATTTTTGTCTCCGATGACTTCTTTTACGGGCTGAATCGAATCGCCCAGGGGCTTTTCAAAAAACTTGTCGTCTCAGCCACTCTGTATCAGATGTGCACCCCTTACTACGCGGCGGTGAGTCCCAATGGCGAAGTCTGGATGCCCACCTGGCAAATATGGCTCATTCATAATATTTACCTCTTCTACCTTTACATGGATTTCTCAGGATATTCTGATATCGCCATTGGAACAGCCAGGCTTTTTGGTTATAGAATCATGGAGAATTTCAAGTGGCCGATTTTTCAGCCGAACATTGCCCGGTTCTGGGCAAGCTGGCATATCAGCCTTACGCGGTGGCTTCAGGAATACATCTATTTCGCCCTTGGCGGAAACAGAAGAGGGCTGGCCTGGTCCATTGCTTTCACCTTTATCACCATGGGGCTTTTCGGCCTCTGGCACGGCAGCGGAAGCATGGCCGCCCAGGGCATTATCGCCAAAACCCTGGGACTCATGCACTACGTCTTTTTCGGCTTTTTCCATGCCGGAGTAATTGTCCTCTACCGGTTCTGGCGCAAGTTTAAAGAGAAGAGACTGACAAACCTTAAAAAAACAAGAGCGGGATATGTTTTGGGTGTGATAATGACATATCAGGCGGTATGCCTTGCCTGGCCATTCTTTTTGCACCCGGTAACAAACGCCATAAGCATTTACGCCAAGTTGTTTGGAATTGCTTTCAATTTCAAGGCTTTTCTAGTGAATTTCCTTATTCAGCTAGGGTAGGAGAATGAAATGAGCAGGATGGTAAAAGAGATATTATTGGGATTCATAACCACCATCGCCCTTGCCTTAACTTTGATATGGGGAGCCTCCGGACCCACATTCATGTACGCCATGTTCTAACCGGTGTGCCACCGGCAGCAATAACCCGACGGCGACGATGTGCAAAATGGAAGCTTGACGTGGCAGGGCGTAAAAACGTGGACAGACTGAGACTTGACCCACGCCTCTCCGGTTTCTTTGACCCACACCATCGCTCGTATGCCACACCGAATACTTTCACCCACACCATAGCACGAATCGCGGCCCGGTTTCTATCC
>CAYSHR010000266.1:0-5547 GCA_964430795.1 uncultured bacterium | reverse complement strand
GTTAGTACCTTTAAGAAATGGTCTCCATCCTGTATTACTCACTGAGAACATGAGTATATCAGGGTTGTATTTGTTGATTATCTCTATTGACAACTCCACCATCTGGGAGGGGGCGTAACCGGAAGCGCCCATATTCCAGACTTCAAACCCCTTCTCCCCTTTCACTTCCAAGTTGAGCAAAGCTTCAAGTTGCGCGGGCCAGGTTTCCCGGTTCCACAGTCCGGCGCCAAATGTATTGGAACCCCCGACGCAAATTATCCGAAATAGATTGGGCTTCTTACTGATTTTTCTTTCAGGGCCTCTTTCACCAATGGAGTTTATTTCTATCTTCCTTATGGCGGAATTTGGTTTTAGTCTGTATAGGAGTCTTGGATTCGGGTCTTCTGTATAAACAGAGAGATCAGCGCCCTGATAATACATGAGTTTCTCAATAAAATGGTAATCAAAATCCCCTATCCTGATAACAACCTCACCGATGGCAAGTCCTAAAAATATGGCGAAAATAAATATGATGATTTTAAGAAGAAATCTCTTTATCCGTCTAAAGCTCATTGTTACAAGCCAGACCTGAATAATACGGAAATATTTTGAGGCTTTACCCATGAGGCAATTTAGCACCGGCCCTTATCATGGGCAAGAGGAAGATTGCTTTTAAGCAACTCTAGTTCCCCCTTTAGAAAATAAAAAGGGCATCAAATGCTCGGAATGACTGTCATGTGAGTATCAATTCAACTCCACTTGGGTCGTGGAGAAAACGTTTAACATGAAGGTACAATCGGTCCATTGGGAGATAAAACAGGATATCTTCGCGAAACCTCTACTTGCCCTTGACCCCCCTCCCTTGCCTCTGTTAGGATGTCGCGGCTTATAGATTGGAAGCATAAAATGAAAAACATTCAGCAAATACTGGTAGTTACGGTAATATTCATTCTTGGTGCGTCGATTTTCGGCGCTTGCGTAAGGGATGATTTTGAGCATTCCCGGGAACCGGACTGTGAACCGGAGATCCAGGATGAGGATTACACGGGACCAACAAGCATGATTTTGGGGTTTGGAAGAGGCGCCATAACAGCAGCCAATTTGAAAGCCAAATATCCTGACCAGTTCGCCCTGGTCGCCGGCATTGGCGGTCCAATCAGCCTGATGGGTCTCTTTAATTGGTGTGAGAGCAACCTGTCGAATTTTGACAACTGGGCCGACACCGTTTTAAGAGAAGAGAAAATCGCTTTTTTTAACGCCCTTTTCATGGCCATTGGAAATCCTCTTTATAGAAATCTGGACTCAAAATATTATCCTCCAGGCACAGACAGAGAGGACTTTGAGGATCCTGATAATTTTGAGGTGAAAACCATTAACGGCTTTATCGACAGACTCAATCCTGATGGCGCGTTGCCTGTAATTACTTTTAAAGACGAATCCGGGGTTATCGTCTCCTTTGCCCTGGCTTTAGATAAAAACGAGAACGGTCTTAGAGACCCTGGCGAACCCCTTATTATCCAGACTAGAGAGTATTTTAACGACAGCAATCAGAACGGCATTTATGACAAGGGCGAAACCTTTGATGATTTTGGTCTTGATGGAGTCATGGGGACCGACGACTATGGAGAGGGCAACGGTCAGTTCGACCTCTCCCCCATAGCCGCTGAATATTATGAAAACGATCTGACCCAACATATTCTTGATCTGGATTACGACCCGGACAGAAATTATATCGGCGCCATCTATTCGGACATGGGCACTGACAATCCATGGGAATTTCAAGAAACAAACGAATTTCTTATAGACGAGGTTTCATTAATTACAGACGGGCAGATGGATGCTCACTGCATTACCAATTCCCTTGGGGTGTATGACAAATACCTTTGGGGCGCACCCTACCCCACGGAAACCCCTTTTATTAACGAAAGATTCCTTTTTGTAAATACTCCCGGATCAGATGAATCCGACCTTGTTCCATGGGATGAATTTACCGAGCCTCTCAGGGTAAGAAGAATTCTTCAAGCTCTCTTTTTCCTTTCATCCCGAACTCCCCAGTGGGCAATCTACAAACCGGAAAAGGATGGAACCGGAGTTGTTTACCAAGAACATTCCTTTGTGTCTGATTCCGGCGCCAGAGTTTATTTGTCAGTTGCCCTGCCTTCGGGATATCATGAAAAAAGGTCTAAATGGATCACCTACCCGGTTATCTATGTCATCCCCGACAAGGGTTATGAACCAGGGGACTGGAGAGAACTGGCCACCTTACAGGGTTGGCTTGAGCAACAGAATTACGCTCAGAAATCAATCATAGTTATTGTTGACCCTGACAGCAAAGCTCTTGGCGAAGGTTACAGCTTTTTTTCAGGTCCTGTGGATATGTCAAAAGATGATATTAACGCCGGCGACCTCTTTGTGGAAATCACCCAGCACATTGAGTCCCGCTATCGTGTAAAGGACATCAAATAGGATTTTGGTAAACAAGGTCTCTATCGAAAAAGCCACACCAGACCAAATCGACGCCATTGCCTCCATTGAAAAAGAAGGTTTTCCTTCGGCCTGGAATAGAGAAACCTACATAAAAGAGATGGCTCACAATGTGGCTGTTTTTCTTGTAGCGATTCTGGATGGGAAAGTAATCGGTTTTGCCCTCTCCTGGAATTCCAACAACCGGCTTCACATTCTCAAGATTGGAGTGGATAAAAAATATCGCGACCAGGGTATTGGTTCAAAGCTCATGAAAAGGACCTTCATAATAGCGTCTGAGGCAAATACTGAATTGGCTTTTCTTGAAGTTAGAAAGTCAAATATCCCGGCACTGACTTTTTATAAAAAACTGGGGTTTTCCATTTTAGGAATTAATAATAACTATTATACTGATACCGGTGAGGACGCCATAATCATGTTCGCCAATATGGAACAGATATACAAGACTGAAAGCTGTTGATGAAATACCAATTTAAAGCCGCGATTTACAAAAAGGATATTCTGCCGGGGGGATATTTGAAAATCTCCTTTGAGCATAAGGACTTTGCCCGCACGGCCAAACCCGGACAGTTCCTCACTATTCAAACCGGCAATATGGGCCTGCCCCTTTTACGTAGACCATTTGGAGTTTGCGATGTCAACGGCAAAGTCATAAGCGTCCTTGTAAAGATCATCGGTCCAGCCACTATTTTGCTCTCGAAAATCGATAAGGGCGAGGTCATCGACGTTCTTGGACCTCTTGGTGCCGGATTCGATATCAGCCACCACGATACTGAATATTTGCTGGTCGCCGGAGGCATTGGAATAGCCCCCCTGCTCCTTACCGCGAGAACCCTTCTTAACGAAAACCAAAAGGCGGCCTTGTTCTTCGGCGGCGCGACTAAAAATGACCTTCCGGCTTTAGAGGATTTCGAAAAGCTGGGCATTAATGTTATTCCCTCTACAGAGGATGGCTCCAAAGGGCATAAAGGACTTATCACAACACCCCTTATTGATTCCCTTAAAAAAAGGAACTTCAACAATCCGATAATTTTAGCGTGTGGTCCGCCGGCTATGCTTAAAGCTGTTGCTGATATCGCGCTGCAAGTCAAAGTTCCTTGCCAGGTTTCCCTCGAGACGGTGATGGCTTGCGGCGTTGGGGGCTGTCTTGGTTGCGTGACAGAGGTAATTCAGGAAAATAAAAATGACCTGGGC
This sequence comes from uncultured bacterium, assembly GCA_964430795.1. Lineage (GTDB taxonomy): Bacteria > Lernaellota > Lernaellaia > JACKCT01 > CAYSHR01 > CAYSHR01. The sequence continues at coordinate 1,890 of CAYSHR010000266.1, read as the reverse complement.
GCGCCTTGTTATGAGCGGATATGCCGGGAGGGGCCGGTTTTTGATTCAAGAAAAGTTGTCTGGAAGGAGAGCGGAAATGGCTGATCTGAAAGTTAAACTCGGGAGCCTGACTTTTCAGAATCCGGTAATTGCCGCGTCCGGCACATTCGGTTACGGCCTTGAATACCAGGACTTTCTAGACCTTGACGGAATTGGCGGCGTAGTAGTAAAAGGGCTTTCCAAGAAGCCGCGACAAGGAAATCCTCCTCCCAGAATTATTGAGACTCCCAGCGGAATGTTAAACTCCATCGGCCTTGCCAACATTGGGGTTGACGCTTTTATCAACGATAAGGTTCCAAAGCTTTCCCAAAATAATAACCTCCGGATTCTGGCAAATGTTTATGGTCACGAACCTGATGAATATGTTTTTGTCGCGCAAAAACTAGCCGACTTAAAAATTGTTGCCGGAATCGAGTTGAATCTCTCGTGCCCTAATGTAAAAGCCGGGGGCATGGCTTTCGGCGTAAACCCGAAGGCGGTGGAAACTCTCACAAAAGCTGTCAGGGAAGTTTACAAGGGCTTTTTGATTGTCAAACTTACTCCCAATGTCACAGATATAACGATCATTGCCAAAGCAGCCCAATATGGGGGCGCCGATTGTGTCAGCCTGATAAATACATTAACCGGCATGGTTGTGGATTTGGACAACCGTCGCCCTGTTTTGGGTGGAAAAACCGGCGGTTTGTCAGGACCGGCTATAAAGCCTGTCGCCCTTCGCATGGTTCACCAGGTCGCCCAAACCTTGGATATCCCGGTCATCGGCATGGGCGGCATTATGACAGGTAAAGACGCCCTGGAATTTCTCATGGTTGGCGCGAAAGCCGTCCAGGTCGGCACAGCAAATTTTATTAACCCGAGAGCCTGCGCGGATATCGTAAATGAGATGAATGGTTGGCTTGACGACAACGAATTTTCCGATGTAAATCAGATTATAAACACTCTCGAATTTGACTATTGATCCGGCGGCAGAAATATAGCCCAGTCTAAAAATCGCGTGTGCAATTTGTATTTTGGAGCTTCCGTTACAAAAACGAGATACCTGGACCTTGATTCGGGAAACCATCTTTGCATTATTTTCGCTTCTGTCTCAAACCTGTCAAAAATGCTTTTCCAATTAACAGGATGGGAAATATTCGAATCAACTTTTGCGACGATGCAATTTTGGCCAATGGAGATAAGAGGCCCGAAGATTACGTCGCCAATATCAATATTCGGGTTATTTCGCCAGACAAAAAAAGCGTCAACTCCGTTTATTCCCGCGCCGTTTGCAAAAAGAACAGGCAGCCCCCGGCCTCCGCATTCCTTGGCGATAATCCGCCCAAGCCGGGCATAGGATGATGGCGGCGCCATGGGAGATAGAAGATAGTCAGCCGGCCTTCTCAAAAATCCCCTGTAAGCCATTCCAAGTTCTTCCTCCGGGGTCTCGTTAAAAATCCCCCACGAAGCAAAGAGCATTAAAAAGGCGACTGCCACGGCTATGGATCGATCCCTTTTTTTTGAAATGGACGAAAGGCCCAGGGCCACGATCAGGTAAGTAGCAGGCGCCGCTGTTACAAAGTACCAGTCATGACGTTTGCTAATAAAGGTAAGTAAAAACATGGGCAGAAAAAGCCAAAACAACCCTGGCGCCATATCCCTGATTTTCCTGTTCCAAATCCCAAAACCAATGGAAATAAAAGTGACAAGAGCCAAGGTTCTGCCCACCATTAATTTTCGCCAGACATCAAAATAGGAAAAGAATAACTCGGGATTCTCAACCACGCTCATATCCGCGTAATTTGGGTTAAGAGCTTCCTTTGAAAAATATTCCGAGGGAAAGTGCAACCCGATTAACAAACCCACAAAAAGGGC
>CAYSHR010000265.1:0-5568 GCA_964430795.1 uncultured bacterium | reverse complement strand
CACTTACCATCAAGGTATTTACTGGCCTAAAAAGGGTGAAAATTTAATAGTCAGTGATGGATATTGAAAAGCCTTTTAGGATCAGAAAAAATTGTCCACACCTATAGTTTCTTGTTTGGCTGGAAGAATCATTGAAAGAATAATCAATTGGGATTAATATCGGGATGGAAAAAATTGCTAAAATCTAATTCCGGAGAGATGGATGAAAATATCAACAAAAGGGCGGTATGGCGCCAGAGCAATGGTAACCCTGGCTGGGCGGTATGGCAAAGATCCCCTTAGCGCCATAGAGATAGCCAAGATACAGGATATTTCCCAAAAATATCTTGAGAGCATTCTTTCCATCCTAAAAACCGCCGGTCTTGTTCTGGTCAAGCGTGGTTCAGCAGGGGGGTACACTCTGAGCCGCCCGCCTGAAAAAATCACTCTTTTTGATGTTCTCCTTCCTTTGGAGGATTCTTTGAACTTTGTCCATTGCACGGAGAATGACACGAGTTGCCGGCGTTTTGAACAGTGCGTCACCCGCCTTGTCTGGCAGGAATTGAGAGATTCCACAAAGAGAATCCTAAAGAGTAAAACCCTTTCGGACCTGCTCCTTGAGAAGAACGGTATCCCCAAAATGACCGGATAGTTTCTAATTCCCCAATGTATTCAACAACCTATAAGATATTTTTCTTAAGATAATAAAATTCTTGACATAGTTCCAGTCCTGACTTACCCTATAATTCCTATAGGCCCTATAGGAATACGGGATTAAGTATGTTGGTTTCATCAAAAGGACGATACGGCGCACGAGCCATGCTCTTCCTGGCGGCCAAATATAAAAAAGGACCTGTTCGAGCTAATGAAATCGCCAAGGAACAGGACATCTCACAGAAATATCTGGAGAACCTCCTTGCAACCTTAAAAGCCGCGGGCCTTGTTACAGCCGAACGAGGCAGCAAGGGTGGATATTCACTTTCCAGACCTCCAAGTCAAATTACTTTATATGACGTTCTTTTGCCTCTTGGGGATGTGGCGGGAATAATCCACTGCTCAAGCAATAGGGGAAATTGTGACCGTTTTATAGAATGGGTAACAGGAAAAGTCTGGGAGGAACTTGAACACGCGACAAAATCCATATTAAAGAAAAAAACCCTTAGCGGTTTATTAAAGAAAAAGCGGTGATTGGAATCAATAAAAACGAATCTGATCAAATTGAAGGTTATCAACCCGTTATTGAGAGGTAGTAATGGAGATTTTTGAAGTGTTGATCGGGAGAATAATGCCCTTTGTCACTATTGCCGTGCTGGTTCTGGGCTTAGTGTGGAGAATAAGGAAATGGCAAAGGGCCGCTGTTGCGAATGTGGCCCTGTTTCCATCGTCAAAGAACAAATCCGAGCTTTACAAAAAAGTCCTGGGAGAAGTCCAGTTTTTCTCAAGTTTCCGAAAAGAAAACAGGGAGCTATGGTACAAGACCTGGACTTTTCATATCGCCCTTGTCTTAATACTGGCCGGCCATATGCGGCTCTTCTTTGCCTGGACCGACAGCATTTTAGGTCTGGCAATGACAAAGGAATCCATCAATTCCTTGTCAGCCTACGCGGGGGGCATTCTCGGCATAGTCGCCCTTGTAGCCTGCATCCTGCTCCTTAACCGCCGCTTTACTCTTCCCCGTGTAAAAGAAGTTTCCACCGGAGAGGACTATTACGTATTGATTCTAGTACTCTTTATACTTTTTACAGGGAACGGGCTGCGCTTTTTTACTCATTACGACGTAGCCATATCCAGAGAATATTTTGGAACCCTGTTTTTAGGTGGTGAGGCGACAAAGGAGCCTCTATTTCTTATGCACTTCTTTTTTGTACAACTCCTGCTGATTTATCTACCCTTTGGAAAATTCCTCCACATTCCTGGTGTTTTCTTCAGCAAATCATTGATAACAAAGGATTATTAAAATGGAAGAACAGACAATAGTAAACGAAGCCGATCTTCAGAAGGTCATAGATCAGGTCAAAGCAATAAAAAACGGTCCACGAGTTCTGCAATTATATATGGACCTTTGCGCGAAATGCGGAACCTGCGCGGACCAATGCCACGTTGCCCAAGCCAATCCGGAAGCCAGAATTAATCCCGCGGCCCGGTCGGATCTTATTCGCAAACTCTACAAGAGATACGGGTCATCATGGGGGCAGGTTCTCAAAGCCATTGGAACAGCAAGAGATATCGAGCCCGATGAATTGGAAACCTGGGCAAGGGATTTTTATGAGTGCTCCGGTTGTCGCCGCTGCGCGAAGTTCTGCCCTTTCGGAATTGACAATTCCATCCTGGCCCGAAAGGGCAGAGCAATCGTTCACGCCCTTGGCAAGTCACCTTTTATGATGTCCGAAACTCAGCGAATTTCCGATGAGACAGGAAACGATGAAGGGCAGACCTATGCCGCTTTTAAAGAAGCCTGCCGGTTTTTATGCGAGGAGGTCAAAGACGATTTTGATTTGGATGTGGAAATTCCCATTGATAAAAAGGGCGCTGATATTCTCTTTATCCCCGCTTCAGCGGATTTAATCTCCTTCCCTGAAACCCATATGGGAGTGGCTGTCTTTTTCGAGGCGCTAAAGAGATTCGACGGTACTACCTGGACCATGTCCTCAACAGCTTTTGATGGCGCCAACTTCGGCCTTTTCACCGGCGATGATCCCCATATGATGAGAAAAAACCAGGCTGCTTATGACGCGTGCGTTGATCTTGGCGTAAAAACCCTGGTAATAGGCGAATGTGGGCACGCTTATAGAATCGCCAAAAGAATGGGCCCCACAGCCTCTAAAAACGACAACCCTTTTAAAACCATAAATATTTTCAATTTGGCGGATGATTATTTGGAAAAGGGGGTTTTCAAATTCGACAAAACAAAAGTTGAGCATAGCGTCACATATCACGACCCGTGCAACTTCGCCCGCTCCACCGGAATCTTCGAGGAGCCAAGAAGACTTCTAAAAGCCATGGTCGGCGATTTTCGGGAGATGACTCCAAACCGGACTGAAAACTGGTGTTGCGGCGGGGGCGGCGGCCTGGCTGTAATGGATGGCAAGGAAAAAGTCAAAAAGCTCGAAGGCACCTTCCTTGATTACAGAATGAGTGCCGGCAAAATGAAAGTTGAGCAGGTAAAAGCCACAGGCGCCACTTATCTTGCGGCGCCCTGCGCTAATTGCAAGCGGCAACTTATGCAGCTTATGGAACACAATGAGACCGGCGTTAAAGTAGGGGGAGTTTTTGATCTCTTTATGGAAGCCATTGTCCTGTAAACCTCATTTTTCACTTGGTGAAATGAGTGTTTTTATATAATTGGCGGCCATGGCCGCATAAAAGGAATTTTTTCACACAATGGCTCTTTAAATGAAAAGGGGGAAGCAATGAGCAAACGAATCGCTGTGGTAATAGACGACGAAATAGACTTGACCAATTATTTATCCTCAATACTCGAGGATCATGATTTCGAGATTTTTACAGCCAATGAGGCCAAATCAGGGGAGATCCTCATCAATGAAAAATCTCCGGATTTAATTCTACTGGATATCATGATGCCCGGCCGTTCAGGAGTTCAGCTCCTGGCAAAGTTAAAAGGCAAAGAGCAAACAAAAGATATTCCTCTTATCATGGTTACAGGAATTAAAAACGAACTAAACATTGATTGGGGAAATATCGCTGACAATCTGAAAGCCAGAAAGCCCGACGGGTTTATTGAAAAACCGATAGATCCTGAAAAGCTTATGAAGGTAGTCGGAGATGTTCTGGCTGGAAAAGGCTCGGACGGGCGGATCATCCGCGGTTAAGAAGAATGAATTAAAAAGCGCTTCTGGCAACGCAACAATGTGAAAAAATCCGGGAGGGGATTTTCATGAAAGTGGAGATTAAAAACCCCATTCCACTTTACCGAAAGCTCCTACTGGAAAACAAAATACTGCTGTTTTTTTTATCTATTTTATTGCTACTAGGTTTAACGGTTCTGGCCGCGACATATAGGACTTCCACAAGATTAGCTGATGATTTGATTCTGGAACAAGCTCAGGCGGTTTTGGGTTTATATAAAAACAGATTCGAAAAAGAGATAATCGATTCAAATCTTCTTACCAATATTTTAGGAGAGGTTAACAAAAAAAACATAATTGTTTCTCATCTGGTTTATCAAAATATGAAAGGAGAAATATTAGCCGAGACTCAAAGTCCCATTGTCGCCAAATCCACAGATCAACCAACCTCCAATCCGAAGGTACCTGAAAAGGACCTTACAGCCAAAGGCTCGTTTTTTCTTATGGTTAACAATAATCAAATCGGTGAAATTATATTTCACATTGACCCATCCGGTTCAAAAAAATTTGCGGGAAAAATTATTATGGGCATCACATCGGCTATGATAATTCCGGTAATCCTGTTGTTGTTGTTTTCCTGGTTTGTAATTAGAAGGGCGGTTCACCCTTTGAAACATCTGACAAAAGGAGCCGATGAAATCAGCACTGGAAATCTTGACCCGATAATCAATTTTGGACTGCGGGTAAACTGCTGGGAAATCAAGAATTGCCAGAGAACCGATTGCAAGGGATATATGAATCTGACAAGGCAGTGTTGGTATATTGACGGCACACCCTGCGAGGGTTATGAGTCCCGCTTTCCACAAAAACTGGAGGGCTGCAGAACTTGCGAAGTTTATCAGCTTCACAGGGGGGATGAAATCGTGCAATTGGCCGATTCCCTAAAACACATGACCAATTCCTTGAAGGAATCAAGAGAGGAATTGACAAAGTCCAATGATTTTCAAAGCCGCCTCATCAGAAATTCTTTTGACGGAATAATCGCTTCGGACGCCGGTGAAGTAATAACGATTTTTAACAAAATAGCCCAGGAGCTTACGGGATACACGGCAGAAAAAGTTATCGGAAAGATGACCTGGAAAGATTTCTTCGAGGATGGTTTGGAAAAGAAGATGGACAAGCCATTAACTTTTGAAAAAGAGAGACGACTTAGAGGGTTTACTCCAAGGGAGTTTATTGTTCGCCATAAGGACGGTAGCTTTGTTGATGTGCGTCTGGCGGGGATTACCCTCTATGAAAGAGGGATACATTTTGGCAAAGTCTTCTTTTTTCAGGACATGAGAGAGATTAAAAAATTGAAAGAGGAGGTGATTAGAAACGAGAGACTGGCAGCTACAGGGCAGGCCGCGGCTGGTATCAGCCACTCCATCAGAAATATTCTCGATGGATTTAAAGGAGGTGTTTATATATTCAAACAGGGCAAAAGAAAGGATAATAAAAAGAAGATGGACATGGGTTGGGAGATGATTGAGAGAAACACGGAAACCATATCAAATCTCGTTAAGGATCTTCTGAATTTTTCAAAGGAGAGAAAACCCGAATATGTGGAATGCGACCCTGTTGAATTTCTTGAGGATGTTATGAAAAATTCGGGGATCAGGCTTAAGGAAAACCTGGTGGCCAATATTGAAATCGCCGATTCTGATGAAAAAATCCTCATCGACGTGCATAGTTTTTCCCAGTGTCTGACAAATCTTTTACGAAATGCCGCTGAAGCCATACC
>CAYSHR010000264.1:0-5658 GCA_964430795.1 uncultured bacterium | reverse complement strand
TGAAATCTCAAAGCCGGTGAGTTGGTCCCCTGACTCCACAAAGCTGGTAATGATTGGCTCTCCTTATGAAAGCGTATATGGCAATTATGATATTGATATCATCGATCTGGATGATGGCAATATAATTCCCCTTGGATTCGAAGGACGGGTAAGAACCTATCTCTTCTCTCCATCCGGAGCGACCCTTGGAATACTTTTACCCGGGGTGCAAAAGTTTGTGCGAATTGACATGGAGCTTTTCCAGGCTGAGTCATGGGAGCTTGGCAGGAAATCCAGGAACCTTCACTATATAAAAGCCGCCTCCGCATATATGATCAGCTATAAAATGGGTCGCGGTAAACTGAGATTTGTCGGAGATGTGGGTACAGACCTGCATTGGGTCGCCGCTCGGTTTCTCGACAATTAAACGAGGAGGATTTCCTCTTAAAAACAATCTACCGATGTTCCGCCAAGTGAGAAAAGCCAGGCGCAATGTTTTGCCTGGCTTTTTTCAAAATTGTCAATCAAATTCTTTTGGCGTTACCGGCAAATACCCCGGCAGGTCAAGCAATTCGCCAAGGGAGAATCCCACAAAAGGTTCCTGGTAAACCGGCATGGCGCCTGACGCCACCCAGAACCAGAGGTTGGCCGGATCATAGACTATCATATAAATAGATCCATTTGTGGCGATGCTGCCGTCATTATCAAAAGTTCCCGCCGGAGTTACTTCGTAAGTATAAGGATTAACCCTGTCTCTAAGGATATCCACAAAGCCCCCTGGGTCAATGGCGCCCCATTTGCTGTCTTTGTGCCCTTCTGTGGCCAGTTGAATCAATCTGTCAAGTCTCAGAGTAGTTGACGCGCCGGCCGGTTCCTGGTCAAGGTCTTCAGTCTCAGGAGCGATAAAGTGATTGGTCAGAATTACAACTCCATCTTCCATATCTCTTATTCCCACGGCGGTGGAGGTCATCTCAAAAGCCGCGGCTTCCAGATTGGCGCCGTCAGATACAAGAAGTCCCTCTACACTCATATGATCTGATGAAGTGACAATGCTTTTGACTTCATCAAGATCGGACGCGTTTTTGAGAAGATGCCCGACCATTTGAACGTGGCTTCTGCCGATTTTATCGTGTTGGGTGTTGTCAAGGGGTACAGCCTCATTTGACCCAATGGAGATTCCTTCTATGTTCATCCCGTTGTATGGGCTGAGATTTCCTGGAAAACCGATATAAACGTGGGGTATGCCATCAGAGGGCTGGCGTATGTGAATCACGGGGTAATCAAAAAGGTAGTCGATTTTGCTCCAGTCAAGTGAGCGCCCGTGATAGAGGGCGCCATTGGTGGTAGCCTCACCGGCTGCGGCAACCTGGGAACATCCAAAAGAGAAGTTTTTGAATTCTGGAAAACCGTCATTTAAAAATTCCACAAGAACATCTCCAAAATTGAGGAGCATGCAGATATCCATTGTAAAGCCGATGTCCTTAGCGGCGTCCGTAAGTCCCCGGCATTCTTCGATAATGTCCGGATAGGTGTTTTCAAAAGCCAGGTCAGTCAAGCCAAGAAGGTTGGCAACAGGGGGAAGAAGGGTTGCCAATGGTCCAAGCCATTCAATAGCCGCGCCAAGCTCATCGTGGAGAAGTTCGCCCTGCTGATATCCCATTTCGTAAGGAGTGCCATGATACCAGGCGATGGTGTATATGCCATAGGTCTCTTTGTGGGGTGTTACAGGAGTCCAGCTTTGGTCATCATCATCATAGTCGTCATCACCGCCATCATTATCATCATCTGATTCATCATCATCGTCAACCGAATCATCATCATCTTCGTCACATGACATAAGTAAAAAAAGGGAAAAGGAAAAAGTCATGATCAAAAAAGAAACAAGAAAGAGTTTTTTCATTTATCACTCCGCGGAAAATAAACCATGCGCGGAACATACTAACTTCTTTTAGAGCAAATTGGCAAGGTCACCGGCAGAAAGTTTTGACATGACCATCTACAAAATCGAAAGATAGGAATGGAAAAAGTTTGGGTCAAAAATTCCTATCTTTCCATTTATTCTTTAGGTGTGATAATCTTTATTGAAATTTTTTGCGCCCTACCAATAAAGGAAGAATGGGAAACAAGAGTGTTCCATGGAGGAAGAAGTCAATGAATAGCAACAGGCCTTTATTGGGTTTCACTTGCGCTTATACTCCTTTGCCCTTGATTGACGCGGCTGGTTTCGCGCCTTATAGAGCTTTGCCCATGGGCCAAAGCCCTGAGCAGGCCGGCGGATATATGCACGACAATCTCTGCCCTCATGTAAAACGCATACTGGACCGGGCATTGGCCAACGATCTTCCTGAATTAGCCGGAATGATTTTTATCAATAGTTGCGACGCCATGAGGCGACTTGCCGACGCGTGGATTATCCCACGCCCTTTCGATAACATGATTCACCTTGACCTTCCGGTTTATAGTGATGCCCTTTCGGTTGAATATTTCAAGGGCGAGCTTGAAAGATTGACTACCGCTCTTTTTGATTGGTCCGGTAAAAAGATAACAGGAAACGAAATCAACTATAGCGTGACTCTTTATAATCAGATTTCCAATGGTCTTGAGGTTTTGGGAAAAACAGCGGCCAGTCCCGCTATCCAGCAGATATATAATTTCGCTTCGACCCACTCCTTTGACGAAACCCTTTCATATCTCGTTGAGATCGAATCACAAACTTTCAAGGCCGGCAAAGGAGATGTTCCTGTTTATCTGTTTGGTAATGTTCTGCCCGACCCTGCCGCTTTTACTCTCTTTGAGGAATCGGGAGTATCAGTCATCTCAGAAGACCTCTGCACTGGTTCCAGGCTTTTTCATCCAATGGAACTTGGCGAAAAAAAAGAGTTTCTCGCCCCTATGTCAGAAGCGCTCCTTTCAAGACCGCCCTGCGCCAGAACCTTTTTTCCCGACCAGCCGGGAAAATTCGCAAAAGATGTTTTAGAGGCGGCAAAAGATTCGGGGGCAAAAGGCGCCATCTGCTACACCATGAAGTTCTGCGATCCATATCTTGACCGGATACCAAGGATCAGGGAGTTTTTCAAAGAAGCGGATTTTCCTTTACTCGTGTTGGAAGGGGACTGCACCCTGGGATCAATAGGGCAGCAGCGCACTAGAATTGAAGCCTTCGTAGAGATGTTGAGGTGAAAATATGATGTTGCGATATTTTGATAATTTGATTGATATTATTGAGTCAAAGCTAAAAACCAGCCCTGGTGAAGTTCCCGCGCAAAAAAGATATGCTCTGGAAATCGCAAGGCTGGGCAAAAGACTTTATACAGCCGGAGACCGGGTTGCATGGTGTGGCGTCGCCGCGCCTTTTGACCTTTTAAACGCCATGAATGTTACCTCGTGTTTTGTGGAATTTATCGGCGCCATGCTGGCCTCAACAGGAATGGCTACCTCTTTTTTAGAAAACGCGGAACAGTCGGGATTCGGGCCGGATATTTGTGGTTATCATAGAGGTGTGATTGGCGCGGCAAACCAGGGAATAATGCCGGAGCCTGATTTTCTCATTGGTACAACATGCCCTTGCACCGGCGGACTTGCCATCATCGAAAATCTTGCTTGCCACTTCAATAAAGAGCTTCTTGTCCTTCAGGTGCCAAAAGAGATTAATGATAAAAACATCAAATATCTTGCCGCGCAAATCGAGAAGATGGTGGACTTCGTCGCGAAAAAAACCGGCGAGCCTCTTGATCCAGAACGTCTTGCCGCGGCTGTGGAAAACACCAACCAGACACGAAAAATCATCCTCGATGTTTATGATATGGCAAAGACTACGCCTTCCCCGGTTCATAGCAGGGACTTGCGAAACTTCGGTGTTGTCATGGCCCTGTTTCTTGGAACCAGGGAAGGGGTGGAAGTCGCCAAAGCATATCAAAAGGAATTTAGTGAGCGCATCGCCAATAATCAAAGCGGTGTAAAAAATGAGGCTATAAGACTGATGTGGATTCAGAACAGGATTCAATTCAAGCACCCTCTCGAAAAAATTCTCGAAGAAGAATTTCAAGCCAGTATCGTTGCAGATGAACTGAACACCATAGATTGGGACCCCATTGACCCGGATGATCCATACATGGGAATGGCTCAAAGATCCATGAGCATCTCTCTTAACGGCGCCATTGATGGAAGAATTGATCACCTTCAAAGATTGGCTTCTGAATATAAAATTCATGGCGCCATAAATCCATGTCACTGGGGATGCAGGCAGGGCGCCGGAGGGCGCGGGATGATTCAAGCCGGTCTCAATAAAATCGGGGTTCCGGTGCTTAATCTCGAAGTTGATTGCATTGATATGAGAAATTTTGCTAAAGGTCAACTCACGACAAGAATCGAGGCGTTTATGGAAACCATCCAGAGCAATCCATCTCCATGGAAATAAAAAACCGACAACCCACGGTTTTTCCGTAAAATCTATTTTATGAATTTTACCGGAATCAAATAAAGTATGTTATAAAATATCTGTTGTCTTATGTATCTGATTGGAGGAATAAAATGAAATTCGGGTTGTCTCTATTCGTAGTCGTTTTTCTAATATTGACGTTTACCGCTGTTATCGCTTTTGCTGATGATCCGCCTGTAGACTCTCTGTGTCAAAGCGGCGTCAGCGAGAACCTCATTGAGGATGACGGTTCTTTTGAACTTTTTATCCCAATATTATATGACACTTATATTGTCTCTTGCATCGAGCCCCAGGAGTATCCCTCATTTCTCATTGAGACTTCAATCTGGTTTTCCAACTTGTTTGGTCTTGACACGAAAATCGCTGTTTTTATTGATTCCGATGGCGACGGTCCTGATGGGAGCGCGGTATGGGAATCAGGCGCCGTGTCGCCCCCGGACGGGCAATGGCATCCTACTGATCTTTCAAGCATGTCCCAGTTTGACGAGCCGATTCTGGAAGGCGCCTGGTGCTTTGGAATAAAAAGAATAAACCTTCTTACTTATCCCGCTCATGACTTATCGGCCTCTCATGGGCATACATGGACAGGGACACCGAGTTCGGGATGGCTGAATCTCGACGCCCTGTTTATGGATGGAAATGGAGCTTTTCGCGGCGTGGCCGAATCCTGCCCGGATGAATGCGCCTGTTATATAAACGACGTTTGCTACGGCCTGGACGAAGGGAATCCATCCGATCCCTGCCTTGCGTGCAAACCCGCTGTATCTATCGATTCATGGTCAAATAATGATGGCGGCTCATGCGATGATGGTGTCTTTTGCAACGGCGCGGATACTTGCCTTGGTGGAGCTTGCACTGAGCACGCAGGAAATCCATGCCCAATAGATGATGGCCTTTTCTGCAATGGAGACGAGACATTCCAATGCATTGAGGCAACAGATGAGTGTGGGCACGCCGGAAACCCCTGTCCCATAGATGACGGCCTTTTCTGCAACGGCGCCGAAACCTCCCAGTGTTTTGAGGCAACAGACGACTGTGGACACGCCGGCGATCCATGCCCGGACAATAGCCTGTTTTGCGATGGTGCGGAAAGCTGCGACGAGATAAATGACCAGTGCGATCAATCCGGCGATCCATGTGAGATAGGCGAAATATGCAACGAAGGCGCCGACACCTGTGACCCCATTGGCGATGATGACGACGACGATGATGACGACGATGATGACGATGACGACGACGAT
>CAYSHR010000263.1:0-5677 GCA_964430795.1 uncultured bacterium | reverse complement strand
GCTTTGATACAGGCGGCGATGATGACGATGATGACGATGATTATGTTACTGGTAACGACGCTGATGAAACTTACGACTCATGCGTTGATTGGTTCTTTCAATGCGTGGACCTCTCCCAGGAAGATTCTGAAGACTATTGCGAGATTATCTACGAGGCGGCCGATGATGGCCAGTGCCAACTTGACGCCTATGCCAACTGGCTTCTCTGCCTGATGGATGTAGTGGAGTGCGGGCATTGGACCGATTCCAATCCGGAAGTGGACGAATGCAACCAGGAACTACTGGAGAAAGAGGGCGCTTGCTGAACAGAGGGCAATATTGTCCATGAATCTCGCAAAAAAACCCACAAGAAAAACCCCGCAAGAAAAACTTGCGGGGTTTTAAATTTCCATCTTTAGTTGCTTCTTAACTAACAGCCGCAACCATCATCATCATCGTCGTCGTCGTCAGCAGCGTCGTCGTCGTCAGCTACATCATCATCGTCATCCACGGTGCCTTCTACAAGAAGCACGCCGGATTTCACAGAACCGTTATCACCATAAAGAGTCCAGTTAAAGCCATCTGTGGCATCAGCGTCAGTGGTAGCCTCAAACTCAAATATCTGGCTCTGACCGGCACGAATATCGCCATCGCCAAAACCTTTGGAAGTAACCATCGAGACGCTCTCCCAACTGATGGTGAGCTCATCAGGACAATAATAAACTGTCCAGTGATCCGTATCGCTGTTAAGAGGCGCGGGAGCGGTAAGGCTGGTCTCGTCGACTGAATAGTCCAAGCTGGGCATAGTCAGATCAACAGCCTGAATCCATTCTCCACCCTTAAAGTCTTTTGCGGCAGCTCCACCATAGTTTACCTGAAGCTCAAAAAAAAGGGTCGCGTCAGCGTCCAAGCCGGCAGGTTCATTAAACTGTACTGTGGAATCATCAAATCCGCCGGCGGCATCATCGTCATCTGTAGCGTCGTCATCGTCAACAGCATCGTCGTCGTCGGCCGCGTCGTCGTCGTCATCGTCATCGTCATCATCATCATCATCGTCATCATCGTCAATAGCGAAAGCCGCGGTGGAAAGAGAGAAAACCAGACCTAATACCAGCATCAATAAAAATAACTTTCGTGACATATGTTTCGTTCCTCCTTTCTTCGGCCACTTCCAGATACAAATACAGGAAGGTGGCTTCAGATTCGTTTGTGTTTATATCGTCAGCTACGCACTATCGCTTAAGCTGAATAACTACAAAATATCAAATAAACCTCCGCAACCAATACCGAAGGCTCAAGAATATTCTACTATTTTCCACAGCTTTGTCGATAAAAAAATTAAAAACAGACCATTTTATCAATTATCAAAAGTTATCAAAGAATGTCATGTAACACAAAATAACTAATAGATGTCCGACTATCCTTATGATAAACAACATCAATAAATAAAATAAAAAGTAGTTGTCAACAGGTTATCAACAGGTCGGCGGCAGGGAAAAGAGTAGAAAAATATTTCGGAATAATTTAATAATGAGGAGAGAATTATTAAAAGAGCTTAAATTTATGAGCCTTCAATAATAATAACGATCTTTGGTTCTTTCAGTCCGGAAGGTGAAATTAACCTGAAAATCAGATAGAAGAAGAGTCAGCGGCAGATAAATTTTCCGCTTTCAATATCCTTGACCGCTATATTTCCCCCAAGTAACTTTTCTTAGTGGTAGTGGAACAGGGGAATGGGCGAGTGCCCTTGTGGCGCGAAAAACTCAAGTTTCGGAACATAGCCGGCGCCGGCGTCAAGCACCTGGAAGAATCCCGCGCCGTCTTCAAGAATGTTCAGAGCCATGATCCCGGGATCAACGATATCATCGAAATCAATATCAAGGTAATTGAGAGGGTATGTCAGGACGTTTGTATATACCATGCTTTCAAATGCTGTTGAAAAATCCGGTGGATCAAGAACGCGGAAAGAAGACTCAAAATGATAATCGCCACCTCCGTCATCCACCATAAAGGTTGAGCAGACCAGAATTTCAGCGGCGCCGTCGTTATCAAAATCCCCTGAGATGGATGATAATTGATAGAGTTCGTCAAAAGCCGCGACAAGGGAAAGGGTGTCGGCGGCGATATTCCAGATATAGAGTTCGTAATCTCTAAATATCACGCCCTTTTTTGCTATTGTCAGGAGGAAGCCTTGCCCCGCGGTTCCGAAACTGCTTGGTATTGAACGGCCGGGACCAACCAGATCGCCGAACAATACCGCTGAATTGTCATAGTATTCCTCGGAAAAGGTTGCCCAAGCAATTTGGGCGTATCCGTTAAATGAGTCAAGGACCTCCAGTTCAAATGATCCGTCAATATCGTCTTTCCACGCGATAATGGGGTCCACCAGGCCGTCGGAGTCAAAGTCAAAACCCGTAAGGGGCCATGCCCTATGGTCCAGAACCATGCCTGTGTCAAAGACTGTGGAAAAGGAGGGGGCTTCCAGGATTTTTACCTGGGTGCCGGCGCCGGCTTTTGCGGGCATATCGTTTGCGGTCAGAAAAATTTCATCCGCGTTGTCGCCGTTGAAATCCTCCACTTCAAGATACAAATCTCCATTATAGACGTTTATGGGCGTACTGGTCCACAGGGCGTTTCCAAGCTGGTCCATTTCATACAAAGTATATATATTGTCACCGGAGGAGATATCCTTTTCCAGGTGAATCCAACCCGACCCCAAAGTACCGAAAACTCCCTGGGTCATGTGATTCAAATCACCCCTGGATCCTATTAAAAAATGAAAAAGATTGGCTGACTCAGTGGAATCCCATAATTGTCCGTAGCTATCGGCGCCGTTAAGGGCAATGACTCGGGACATAGTCGTATCCTCATCACGAACAGTGATAACCGGATCGGTAACGCCGTCATGATTGAAATCCAAAGCGTTCATACTTGAGGGAGTCAAAGGGAAATACCCCGCCCCAATTGGTCGAGCATAGGCTTCATCCATATTCGGTCCGTTCAGAACAACAAATTGGGATTCCAGTGGATCGCCCTTGGATGTTTCGTATGTATGGGTAAACTGAACCTCGCCAAAGCCGTCGCCGTCAAAATCCCGCATTCGGGTGGCGGAACCATATGAGGCGTCATAGTCACCTGATTCGACTTTCAGGGCTAGGGTATCAAGGTCATATATCTGAACCGAAAGATAAGTCCAGGGCGTATCGGGCTTGAGTACGGAAAAAGCGAGGTCCGGCTCGCCGTCTTCGTCAAGATCCGCTGGAACCAAAAGGTAATGAGGGCCGGCGTAATCATCATCGTCATCCGAGTCGTCATCATCATCGGCGATGTCATCATCGTCGTCATCGTCTCCTGTGTCATCATCATCGGATTTATCGTCGTTGTCATCGTCATCATCCCCGCACTGGCAACCTGCGAAAAAGAGAAATGCCGTTAAAACAACCAACAGGATAACAAAGCGCGATTTTATAAACATGGCCCTCTCCATTTAAATTTCGAGTAGTTTCGTTAAAGCGGATTAAACAGTTATTATAACATAGCGCACATGGCTTTTGAATTCATCATCCTCGGGGCTTGATCATTCAGCCCAGTTTCCGTCAGGGTCATATTTTCGCACCCATATATTGTTATCTTCACCTGAAACCTCTTCAAATCCGGTGACGATGATATTGCCCACACCGTCTGTCGCGACGCCATTTCCCATATCCGTATTACTTGCCGGTCCGTTATGGCTTTGGGTCCAGATTGAATTTCCAGCCGAATCATATTTTCGCACCCAGACATTGTATCCCTGTCCGGCAATGAATTCATTCCCTGTGATTATGATATTGTCGTTAATATCCGTGGCGACTCCATAAGCGGCGCTGGTAGTGGAATGAGTTCTGGACCAAACCAGCGATCCGGAGTTCGAAAATTTGCCTAGCCAGGCTTTTCCATCGGAATTGAATCCGCAAACATAAACGTTGCCTTGTGAATCCAGAGCTATTCCATGCCCCTCGTCGGAACTATTTGATCCTGAATCGTAAATAACGGTCCATTGATCTGTGCCGGTGGAGTTATATTTTCGAATCCATATATCTTTGTCAACGGCGCCTGAATAATAAAAACCCGCAAAATAGCCATTGCCGTCCTCGTCGGCCACTACATCCTTCCCTGAATCGCTATAATCCCCCGGACTGGTTATGATATGGGTCCAATCATCCACCTGGGTTGCCGTATTGATTCTGCCGGCCCAAATATCCTGTGTGCTTCCAGCAACATAAGCCGCGCCGGTGGCGGCGGCTGAAACTCCGTATCCAAATACGTTTATTGAGGCAGAACCATAAGTATAGGTCCAGTTTTCATTTCCCGTACCGTTATCGAGCTGTCTTAGAAAAAGAACTATACCGTTAGTTAAGTCATGCATTCGCCCGGCTGTGTACACATTGCCCTGGGAATCAACATCCACAGAGTAAGCCCAATCCACACCGTTTGCAGAGCCGTTATCCATGTGAGTCCAAAGAACATTGCCGTCTTTATCGTATTTGCGAACCCATAAATTATCGTCTTGAGTCGCCGAAAAATAATAACCCGAGACATAGATATTGCTCTGTTCGTCGGCCGCCGCGTCTTTTCCGACATCACTGCCGTTTCCGCTGGCGTTATATGTCCGGGTCCAGAGATTTACAGTGTTGAAAGTGGCTGAAAAGGCGCTGTCCAGAGGGTCTCCTGCCAGGTTTTGAGCTGTGGCGCCAATTAAAATCGAGTAGGCGGTATCTTCAGTCAGTATGCTGTCCGGCGTAAATATTACCTCGTCGCCTCCACTGTTCCACGAGAAGGCGCCGGCTATTTCGGCTTTCGCGCCGTCATCCAAGGCGAAGGCGTCTTCAACTGAAGTCTGGTCCATCTCCTGGCTAAAAGAGATTGTGACAACGGTGGCCAGTTTCAGTTCGTCGTCTCCATTGGCTGGATAAGATTCTGTAACGGTTGGGCCGCTGGTTGTATCGTCATCGTCCAATGTGTCGTCATCGTCATCGTCATCCGCGTCGTCGTCATCATCGGCAACGTCATTGTCGTCGTCATCGTCCAATGTGTCATCATCGTCATCGGATTTATCGTTATTGTCATCGTCATCATCCCCACACTGGCAACCAGCGAAAAATAGAAACACTGTTAAAAGAACCAACAGGATAACAAAGCGCGATTTTAATAACATGATCCTCTCCTTATTTCTATCTCCAGTACATCTGTCGTAAAAGCTTACCAGGAAATCATACTATTAGCTAATAACAAAGGCAATGAATTTTGAGGAAGGAACCTATTCCACGGTAAACAGCCGCGCGTTATCGTAATGGGCTACGGCGTCGGTGGTTTCTTGCTCCACCATGGCGCCGTAAAGTTGCAATCCTTCGGTGGAGGCCATATCTTCAAAGGGAACATTGGCGCATGAGGTAATGGCGCCGTCCAGATAGACGTCGTAGGTTTTGGCGCTCTCGTCGGCTAGAATCGTAACTTCGTACCATTGATCCATGTTTACAGAAGCGCAGGTCGCGCCGGTGCGATCCACCAGATTCCCCGCGCCGTCAAATTTAGCTCGGACTTGAGGAGTGGCGCCGATGGCGCTGTCGTCCATAAAGACATCAGCTATGCCGGTTGTCGCTTTCATGTCGAAGCTCGCGCCCACAGTGCCGAAAAGGGGCGATGTATGGCTGTAATACAT
>CAYSHR010000262.1:0-5689 GCA_964430795.1 uncultured bacterium | reverse complement strand
GCGAAAGGGTATTGGGCATCGGGTTCTTCTATTTCACAACTTAAAAAGGGGGAATTAAAACATAATCGCGTGGTTGATTTAAAAAACGGCGCAGTCCAGATTTCCGCCACGGGAAAAGACGGAGAAGTTCTTGATTAACCCGGGGGGACCATATTTCTTAAAGCGTCTGGGCAGGTTTATTCATTCCCGATATCGTTCTTCCCTTTTAAGGAGTGAAAAATGCTGCCCTCCTCTTACCCTTCACATTGAGATCACAAATAATTGCAACTTAAGTTGTGCCATGTGTTATCAGAGGACCATGAAAAGGCAAAGGGATTTTATCGATTTTACTTTTTTTAAAGAGATTATCGACAGAGCCGCCGGGTGGGTTTTTCATCTGCAGATCGCCAATTTCGGAGAGCCCCTTTTGCATCCCGAATTGGGGAAAATAATTGATTACGCCGCTGCAAAAGGATTTTTTGTCGAGCTTTTCACCAATGGCGTTTTGCTAAATGAGAAGAAGAGCAAAGAAATCGTAAGAGCCGGCGTGGGAAAAATAAACATCAGCATAGACGCCTTTGATCCGGCAATCTACAAGGAGCTACGAGGCACAGAGATTGAGCCGGTTCTCGCCAATGTATCTGCACTTAAAAGGGCAAGAGAAAATTCAGGCAAAAAGACGCCCTTTATTGTTATCGCCGGGTCTGATTTGCGGGCGAATCCTGGAGAGCCTGAGGTAATTCGACAACAATTTAAAAGCATGGGCGCTGACGCCTATTATATCACTCCATCCATGAACTGGGCCGGTGGCGCTAAGGATTCCACCTCCTTAAAACCAGTGGGCAAAGAGTACGCCGGGTGTCTTTTTCCCTGGTACCTGATGAATGTCTCCATGGATGGTCGGGTAACGCCCTGCTGTATTGACGCCGAGCTTGGCAACGCCATAGGCAATGTTAAAAATGAGGACCTGAGGGAAATCTGGAACAATCAAAAAAGCAGGCGATTGCGAAAAACCCTCTTAAACAGGGAGATTATGGAGTTGCCCAAAATATCCAATTGTCATAAATGCAGCCGGCTTTTTTATTCCCAGAACGCTTACACATTAAACAGAGGGCGCATCGAAATCGCCCAACTTCTCCACTTTCTGGTTTGATAATGAGGGAACAGGAAACAGCGAGGAAATATTGGGACGGCAAATCAAAGCATCGGATTCCCAGTGAAAAAGTAATCCACGCCTTTGCCAACGCGAAGATTTCTTTTTTAAAAAAGAATATTCCCGATCTGAAAAAACTAAAAACCCTCGAGGCAGGATGCGGCGATGGTTATATCTCCCGGTTTATGGAAAAAGAGACCGATCTTCTGGGGATTGATATATCAAAAGGGATGCTGGCAAAAAATCCCGCCAATAAAAAAATCATGGGCTCTGCTTATGATCTGCCCTTTGGGGATAATTCATTTGATCTTGTCATGGAGTCCAACATGCTTCATCATCTTGCTCGTCCTTTGGATTGCGTGACGGAACTTAAGCGGGTTGCCAAAAATTACGTTTTTTTGTCCGAGCCAAACGCGAGAAGCTGGGCCATATATATTTCTCATTATATTGACCCGGACGAAAGGCAGTGCTGCGATTATAATCTTAAATTCCTGGAACGGTTTCTAAATGACGCGGGGATGGAAACCGTAGCAAAAAAAAATTACGGTCGAGTGCCTCCAAACAAGGCAAGACCCTTTATGCTGCCCTTTCTGATTTGGCTTGAGAAAAACCTTCCAGGCGGATATTTCTCCATGGCGTTGGGAAAGATTTCATAGAGACGCGACGAAATGGCGCTAAGCAGGTGCGTGGCACGGCACGCCGCTCCCAGAGATGCTGCCGTGATGAAAAACAACATCGTTTCTCAATGCAAATTCGTCTTCAAGGGATGAGGGCACGGCATGCCGCGCCCCTACTTCTGATAAACAATAAACGTGTGATAAACAAAAGCCTTGGCGTATCTATCATAAAGCCTTTTGTCGTTGAGCAGTGCCCTGGCATATTCAAAATCCGAAGTGACCCTATCACCCAGAACCTTGCAGCCGCCAAGAACAATGAACCTGGGGTCCTTTTTAAAAACGTAGTCTCCGTCGAATTTGGCGTGTCGCAATCCGGGCAATTTAGCCAGATGGGGATCCATCAAGCCAAAAAGATCGAGGGCCGGCATATTTGTGATGTATGGAATTAATCCCGCTTCTCCAATCGCCACAAGATCATCTTTCGACCCGTGATCCATGAGCCAGGCAGCCACTTCAAAATGATGAGGCTTGAAAAAAACTTCTCCTTCATACTCTTTTAATCCTGACGTATCGTGGCGCGCCTGCTTCCCGTTATATAGATGAACAGAGGCTGTGATCAGTATTATTATAGCAATGAGCGCCTTGGCGAAAACCGTATAGCCACCCACGTAGACGGCGCCAAAGGAGTTTATTAACCGGTGGACCCCCAATGGTAAGAGAAGAGCCACAACAGGCATAATCGGAACCAGAAACCTCCCTCCGGGCATCCAGTCCCCTCCGGCGAAAACCACAAATGAACATTGAGCCAAAACCGCCAGGCCCAAAAAAGTCGTTTTCGTGTCCGGTTTTTTTGTCATTATAAAGGGCAGGGCGGGTATGGCTGAAAGCACGGCGTTGCCCCAGAACAGTTTTGGCAAATTCAAAATAAGATATCGAATTCCCTCCGCGTATTTTGCCAAGCCTCCCCCGGCTTTGGCATAAAAGGTATTGGGCAACCATTGGCCAAAATAGGAATAACGCCATAAATAAAATGCCAGATAAAGTACAAGAAATGTTCCAAGCCAGATCATTACAGAGAGGGTTATCTTTCTCTTCTCTCTAAAGGCTTCTATCAATAGTGCCACTGCCGCGACGATAAAAAATATTACACCCTCGGGTCTTGAAATTCCCACAGAGAGGAAAAGAATGGCTGAGAAAACAGACCACAGGGGACTTGGCTTTGTGAGGAATTTGAAAAAGCCAAGTATGGAAATCGTGAGTAGAAGTAAATACTGCCCTGTCTCCATCCCCGAGGCTGACCAGAAAGCCGGGTATAGGGCAAAGCCAAAAGCAAAAGGCGCGAGACCCCAAATTTTGCCCCGGCCATTATCCTCAAACTGCTTTTTTGAGATTATCCCTATGACCAACAGGGCAAAAAATCCCGCGATTATCCCTGTCAATTTCGCTGTCAGAACCAATGTGCTTTTTGTCATGACCGCGGCGAAACCGGAGAGAAATATCACCCAGAAGAAATTTGAATAGCCTTCCACCCGATGGCCGCTGTTAAACACCAGGCCGTCACCGGCGCTTAAATTCTCGGCGTATCTCAGGCTGATGAAGGCATCGTCCGGCGCGTAATTTATAAAATGAATCGCGAAAAGAAGGTAGAGCAGAATACCGGCAATGAAAAAAGCTCTATTAAGATTGCCCGACAATATTTCTCCTTAGCGATTATAAAAAACTCAATTCCCAGGAAATGTCAGGGTGATTCTGAGCCCTGTTATCGGTTGTTTCAATTACATCAAAATTGATGGTTACAACCTGGCCATCAACATCTTCAGTTATGTTCTCTATGTCAAAACCAGAGGGCGCGTCAAATAAAATATCGCCATATGTATAACCGGAAGGAACATAAAAAGTGAGCTGATGGGTAAAGGGCGAGAAGAGAGTTCCTATGGACCCTTCCATTACTCCGGTTAAGGTTTTCGTCGTGCTGTTCCACTTTATGGAGCGAATAATTTTGGCGCCGCCAAGAACGTGTCTGTTGGTTCCAAGAAACTGGGGTCTGTCCAGCTTGACTCTAAGGGCGACGATCTTTGGCGACCTTGCCGGTACAGTCATGGAAAATGTTCCCTCCGACGCCTCACCCAGATATTCCTGATCCCAGAACTCAAAAGCAAGATAGGTTTTGCCGGGATCGATTTCGGCAAGATCAAAATCAACGGAAATAGTTCTGTCAGCGTCGGGTATGGGCGTTCCCGGAACAGTTGTCAGGTCTTTGTTGGCGCCCCAGTTAAGCAATCCGGCTACATAATAAGGCTCGTCAAAATCTGTAGCATCAACGGTGATGACCTCTGGAAATTCTCTCTGAAAAAGATCAACAGGGCGGCTTGCCCTGCTGACTACAGGGAGAATCCTCCTGTAAGCGTCAACCCACTGCGGTTCAAGGTCAACAATGATGTCGCCGATTTTCATCAGCCCGCCCTGAAGAGCTACTGAGGAGGCAAAGGTAATGGATTCGTTATAAGTAAGAGGATCGTACTGGGTGTCTTTGTGAGCTCTGAAAAAGATAAGGTCCGGGTGATTTATCCATACTCTGTTATGGAGATAATATTTCCGTATAGAATCTCTATACATGGGTTTTAGCCCCTGGTTGTCTATGGGATCCTCAGGACTCTCGCCATCCCAGACCGGCATGGTGTCCAGAGTTAACCTTATTGAATCCACCAGGCCGATATTCCATCCCACAATTGCTACGTTCAGAAAGAAAATATCCTCGCCAAGGGTTTCCCTGATTAATTTCACTCCATTTCTGTAATACTCGCCCCTGCAAAGATTTGGCTCGTGCCAATTTTGGGTAAGAGCCGCGACGTAGGCGAAATCGAGTTTCAACCATTGAATGCCCCAATCCTTGAGCATATCCATAAGCCCTTCCAGGTAGTCCTGGGCCACAGGCTTGGAGAGGTCCAGGAAAGCCTCGTCGAATTGAATAAGGCCGCCAAGACCATTAAAAATGTAATCAGCGAAATATTCGGGATGGTTGGCGTATGTCTGGGAGTCGAGGTCGGCGTTAAAGGCCGCCATCCAGAGGCCGGTTTGAAATCCCATGGCTTTTGCCCTGTCCATGAGGAATTCCATGCCGTTTTTACCGCCGTGATCAGGAAACTCGGAGGGAATGTTGTTTACCCACCAGTCGCCGACAATGGGCGCCCACCCGTCATCTATCTGAAAATAGTTAAGCCCCCACCTACGAAGCTGGGCGTCAGCGAAATCCATATTTTCGATGATTACGGTTTCGTTGATTCCATCGGCGCCGTATCCGCCGGATGAGCCGCTGCCCGACCATGAATTCCACCCGGCGGGAATGCCGATTTCCGGGTGACGCTCTGTCCATGTCTCAATATTATTCCACGCTTTTATCCTGTCGGCGTAAAGCTCAAGAGCCTCAAAGGGTGTATCCAGGCCAAAATCGAGAACCTGAGTCTCAGAAAGAAGAAAATCATCGGCGCCAAGGTTTTTGGCGGGTTCATACTGACAAAGCACCTGGAGTCTGCGCTGGGAAATGGATGTTTTTGAAGGGCCGTTAAAAACCAAGGGCTCGGCTACCTCAAATTCCAAGGCTCCAACAGAAAAGGATTTTCCTGTGGTCATGTTGTAGATAAGGGCGCTCCAATTTGACAAGGCGGGATAAGTGCCGGGGAAAATCGGCACCGCGAACTCCAGGTAATTGAGGATTCCATTGGTTAATGTGCGGAGTTCTTTATTGTCTCCAATATTTAAATACCCAAAAGGGGGTTCGGCCACCAGGGTATAGATAGAGCCGATTTTCATGTTGTCAACATTAGGGTTTGTAACCTTAAGGTTGAAAATCACAGCGCTTTTTCCATCAAGCAAGGTAAAGGTCTGAGCTGTGTCAGGGCCGCCCTTTGCTCCTTCTCTATGGATTGTTATGTACATTCCC
>CAYSHR010000261.1:0-5701 GCA_964430795.1 uncultured bacterium | reverse complement strand
TGCCCTCCCGCTTTGATATAAAAACTGTAACATATTTTCCGGACCAATAGAAGGCGCGGTGTAGGAAGATGATTCTTGCCGGCAAAAAGCCATGTCATCGGTTGCGTGAAAAAGGTATAGCTGGTATAAAATTTTTACAGGTGAGCAATAAAAACATAAATCACCCACGTAAATTATTTACTACACCATATTTGGATGGAAAATGAAATCACTTCTTACTTTATCCGGAACTGAGATCGCCACAAAGATTCGTATTGGGGAAATTTCATCCCAAGAAGCGGTAAAGGCTCATATTGACCAGATAAAAAAGGTGAATAAATCCATCAACGCCGTGGTTCGCGACCGCTTTGAGGAAGGGGAAAATGAAGCAAAAAACGCTGACACTATTTTGAAGAAAAAAGGCGCAAAAAACCTCCCTCCTTTTTTCGGCGTACCTTGCACCATAAAGGAATGTTTTGCCTTAAAGGGCATGCCCAACGCTTCGGGCCTGTTGGCTCGAAAGGATATTGTCGCCGACCATGACGCTGTGACCGTCAAAAGGATAAAAGCCTCGGGCGCCATTCCCATGGGAGTGACCAACACCTCGGAATTGTGCATGTGGATGGAGAGCTTCAATAAGGTCTATGGCCGGACAAACAATCCCTATGATCCAAAGAGAATAGTGGGGGGCAGTTCAGGTGGCGAGGGCGCGATTATCGGTGCCGGCGCCTCTCCCTTCGGCCTTGGTTCAGATATCGGCGGTTCAATCAGAATGCCCGCTTTTTTCAACGGAGTTTTCGGGCATAAACCCTCAGGTGGGCTCGTTCCCGGAACAGGGCAGCACCCTGTAGCCGTTAATGAGGCTCTAAAATATCTTGCGACCGGTCCTTTGGCTAGAAGGGCGGAAGACCTCTGGCCATTGCTCAACGTGCTCAAAGGGCCGGATGGACAGGATGGAGCTTGCATAAAGATGAGCCTTGGCGATCCTGATAAAGTTGATTTCTCGAAAATAAAAGTCCTTGTTGTAAAGGATAATGGCAAATTCCGGGTCAAGCCGGATATGCGGGACGCCCTGTTTAACGCCGCCGGCGCTTTTGAAAGGCATGGGGCAAAGGTTGAGTTAAAGAGATTTACCGGTCTCAAGGATTCCCTTGGCATCTGGTCCTCCATGCTCGCGGCCGCCGGTGGTCCTTCCTTTTCTGAACTTCTTGGCCAGGGAAAAGAGATATCCGTCTTTGATGAATTCGTTAAATGGATTTTTGGAAAATCTCCCTTTACCATTCCCGGGATAGCCTTGGCTCTGATGGAAATGTTTCCAAAAAAATTCCCTGGAAAATCCAACACGCTGATTGAAAAAGGCAAGGAGCTAAAAGAGGAACTCACTGAAGCATTGGGAACAAATGGCATTATGCTTTATCCATCCTATACCTCCGTGGCGCCTTTTCACTACGTACCGATGATCACGGCATTCCACTGGGTCTACACCGCTATTCTAAACGTAATGGAATTACCTGTAACTCAGATACCTATGGGGCTTAATGATAAGGGCATTCCCCTTGGGGTTCAGGTCGCGTCAGGTTTTGGCAACGATCATATGACCATCGCGTCAGCTATTCTCCTGGAGAAGGAATTCGGTGGATGGGTAAAGCCGGATTTGGCATAAAAAGTCTCCGATATCCCAAAAAAATTATATTGTTACTTGTTGGTGATTTATGAAACGTGGATTAAAAAACAGGAAGATTATTTTCAGGATTGTCGCGCTTCTAATCAGTTTTCTTATCGCGATTTTTATTGGTGAGATCCTTGTCAGAGTATTTGGCCTTGCTCCAGGACTTAATAATGTGGCAACGAAAATTCACAGACTGACAAATAATCCTATTTTGAAATATGAATTGATTCCTTTTACCTACGATGGCTATGAGACCATTAACGGGCAAGGGCGCAGAGATTTTCACTATCCCGCGAAAAAGGCGGAGAATGTTTTTCGAATCGCGGTGCTTGGCGATTCAGTGGCTTTTGGATGGGGCAATAATGTATGGCACGCCCACCCGAACATCCTCGAATTTTACCTCAACAAATATCAGAAAATTCCCAGGATTAAATTTGAGGTGTGGAATTTCGGCGTTAGAGGATATGGCACGGACGAGGAGGTGGAATGCCTGAGAGTAAAGGCCATGGCGACAAATCCCGACCTTGTGATAATGACGTACAATCTCAACGATCCTGATCCCCATAGCATCGATCTTGCATGGATCTACTCGGAAATGAAATGGGTGGATGAACAATATCTTCTGGATATTGAAAAAGCATGGGAAAACAAGCTGAAAAGAACCCTGGTGGCAAATAGCGCTCTTTACAGAATGATAAAATATCGTTTGCTGGCAGGCAGCCACGCCCGCCATCGCCAGGGGGTTGTCAACAAACAGGGGCGGGAGCAGGTGGCTTTGAAAACAAAGCATAATTATTCTGATAAAAAAGAGAAATATTTCTATGAGATTACTCAGGCATATTGGCCAACCGTGGCTGATTCATTTTCAAAATTTACATCCTATACAGATGAATTGGGCATAAAAGGGCAGGTGGTGATGTTGCCCGGCTTTGATGATCTTATAGATTATAAATATTTGCCCATACATGAAAAAGTAAAGGATGAAGCTGAAAAATGTGGGGCGCTATTTTTTGATCTCTTCCCCACATTCAATAGTGTGGCAAAAAACCATACCGATTATGAATTAAAGATTGATTTTAATCATCCCAACCAGGAAGGGCAAAGACTGATGGGTTGGGCAATGGCGATTGAGCTTTTGGAAAAAGGGTTGATTCCTCTTGGAAAGGAGAGTTATGAGCCCGGGCTTTTTAATGAAAACGCCTTTATCCAGGAGCCGGATTATGACTATTTTGAGCAGTACGATATGTTTTTTATTGAGCAGGGGCTGAACAACGTCGCTTTTGGAAATCCTTTGGCGGCCGCGGGGGACTGGGAGAAGGCTCTAAAGCTGAATCCTGAAAATATCCTGGCGATTAAATGCTTAAAAGACCTTCTTGAAAAAACCGATTCAGAAGATGATAAAGTAGAAATTAATAATATTATCAGTCAAAGATAACGGTTATTGAGTACAGAATTCTATATGGGGTAACTTGGACATTGAGCCATAAAGCCGGGAACAGATCAGGAAGCACCAGGAATTTATATGCTTTTCTTTTAGTCCTTACCTGTGTTGTTTTTCTCTGGGTTTATTTTTCAGTTGCCAAGGAACACGCCTTAAATGGGGATGAGGGGCTATACGCCACAGGTGCGCTGAGGTTCGCCGATGGAGACCTGCTGTTAAAAAGGGTTGATACGGATAAGCCGCCCTTGGTTTATCAGCTTCAGGGCTTGGCTGTTCTTATCTTTGGCAGGTCGGATATGTCGGTAAAAATCCCCAACGCCCTTTTTATAATTGCCCTTTTTGTAATAACATTCTTCTTTGGCAAGAAGCTGTTTAACGGATTTACCGCTATTGTCGCGGTACTGATTTTGGCAACTTCGCCATATCTGGGAAAAGTCTCGATTGGCGCCATGACCGACCCGCCGGCTATTTTATTTCTCACAATCTCTCTTTTATGCAACTTTAATAAACGCACCGCGCTTTCCGGTTTCTTTTTTGGTATGGCTCTATTAACAAGGCAGATGGCTCTTATCTATTTTCCCATAATATTATTTGCTTCAGCCATACATTGGTGGGTTGACGTAAAGAAATGGAAGCGGTTTAAAACTGAGGCGAAAGAGTTTATTAAAGGCGTTGCGCCTCCCGCCGCCTGGCTGATTATCTGGTCGGCTTTTTTTGAGAGAGAGCCTTTTCAATGGCTTTTCCAGGAGCTTCTTTCAGGAAAAGTTGTTCTCGGGGCAAAAAGAGCGGGGATTATTGAGCGAATATCATTTTGGTTTAACGAAATGTCTACATTTCTTTTTACCAAATTTGGATACGCGGTCCTCGCCCTTATTGTTGCGATTATCGTTTATCAATATTCTAAACATGGAAAGGGCAATGAGAATAGGGTTATTAAAAAAGATAAGTTTGTATTAATGGTCCTGGCTTTTTCTGTTTTATACTACCCGGTCATTCACACAATAATGGGTGCGCCCCTTTATAGAAGAATGATGTTTCCCGCTCTTCCCTTGGCTTCGCTGGCGGCGGCATATATCTTTTACAGGGGTGTAATTGTAATTCACAAATCGGAAAAAAGATGGATAAAAATAATTGGCACCGGTGTTTATATCACCCTACTAATCTTTGCCGGCTTTACAAATTTAAGAGCCCTTTCCATAGTGCATTCCAGGGACGATAATCCTGAACTGGCCTCTTATATAAATGAGATATCAGATAAACCCTCAGTGATTTTCAGTCCGGGGATGAACAGAGAGCTTATGTTCTATCTTCATAAAAACAGAATATCAAGAAAGCAATTTAAAACCGATCCCGGAAAAATGGCCGGGCTTGTGGAAAAATATCCGGGACGGCTTATGCTTCTGGCGTTGAAGGAAAGCAAGATGCCCATGCTTCTACCAATCAGGAAAGCCTTGAACCCAAAATATGAATTAACCAGGATTTATAAGACACGGCGTAAATTGGCATCCCTTTTTGAGATTAAAGCCAAGGCGAAAGTTATTGCTGATGACCATAATCCTCAAATATCTTTTTACAAAGATGATGATAATATCCTTATGGACATAAATCGGGAAACTATTGAAAACGAGATTATCCGATACGTAAAGAATACATTGAGATGCAAAGGCGATCCTGATGTCAGGGTCGATGTTCCTGACAATGCCGCTTTGGCCAAAGGCAGGTTGAAGGCTCTTGAAATTGTCGCGTTCGGTATAACGATTGATGGAATTGAAGTGGAAAAGGCGAAGATAAAATATACGGATATCAAAATTGACTTAGCTCAGCTTTTTGGCGCGAATCAGCTTGTACTTCTTGAAAAAAAGAGCTCATCGGGAAAAATAACAGTTAGCGAAAAGGGCATAGGCTTGTTTGTCGCTTCAAAAAACAAAAATATAAAGGACCTTCTCTTTAAGGTTAATGATTCACAGGTTTCCATTGGAGGAACTCTCTCTGCCCTTGGATTAAAAATGGATTTTATTATTGGAGGGGCATTAACCCTGAATGAAAAGGGAGCAGTCTATATTCGAACCGGAAGAGGGAGCCTGGAAAAATGGAAACTTCCCTGGTTTATCCTCAACATTATCGAAAAAAATGTTAATCCGACATTTACAGCAGAGATAGAGAGTCTTGGGCTTGTGGCGAAAGAAGTTAATATGGAAGCCGGCAAACTGGTTTTTACGATGGAGTAATGCCGGTTGTCATGTTCCCCGAATAAATTTGTGCCAAAACAATGTCAATCCAAACATGGCAATCCCAATTGTTGACGCGGCAGGATTATATGTGGCGCCGATAATAACAGCGTCTATAAGGCATATTCCCGCGATAAGAAAAGCTACAATAAATGCCGGTGTTTCTCTTTTTGCCATGAATGAAACGCCTGCCACATATCCAAAAAGAAGAAAGGCGGCGAAAATCGCCCAAATGTTAACGGTTCCTGAGCAGGCCAGAACAACGGAAATGTAAATGAGTCCTCTGCAGATTCCCATGATAAAAGGCGCGTAAACTTTTTCTTTGTGGCTCTTGTCATATAGAACGATACAGGTCAAAAGAGCCAGGCCGGATAAAAGAGCGGG
>CAYSHR010000260.1:0-5732 GCA_964430795.1 uncultured bacterium | reverse complement strand
AAAATTACTGCAATCGATCAGCTTGGCGCCGCCAAGTCTAAAAAAAGAATCCAATGTAAAGGAAAGATACTATGCCCGGGGTTTATAGATGTTCATTCTCATGCTGATCTTACTATCCATTTTGATGATCACCCCAAAACACTGGAGTCCCTGGTAAGGCAGGGCATAACGACTTTTGTCGGCGGAAATTGCGGAATGGCTCTGGCGCCTTTGGGTGGAAATCACAATAAACCTATTATGCAGTTCTATGAGGCCTTTATCGGCAGGAGCATGGAGAGTGTGATCAATTGGAAAACCTTTGACGAATTTCTTGAAACTATTGAAAAAAGGGGTGTTGTCTTAAACACCGGCATGCTTGCGCCCCATGGGATAATCCGCCTGAATATTATGGGACAGGAAAAACGTATTGCTAATGAAGATGAAACAAAAATGATGGGCGAGCATGTAAGAGCATGCATGGAGGCCGGCGCTCTTGGTCTATCCACAGGGCTTCAATATTTTCCGGGAAATCAGTCAGAGACAAAGGAACTTATTGCCCTGGCGAAAATTGTTTCAGAATTTGACGGTGTTTATACAAGTCATCTTCGATCCTACTCAAACACTCTCGATTTCGCCATAGAGGAATTGAAAACGGTTTCCAGAAAGGCGGATGTTCCTGTTCAACTGAGTCACATGTTCTGGGTGCCCCACGTTAATGACTCCATCGACGCTGTTATCAGAAAAGCCGCGAAAATCGGAGCAAAAATTAATGATTATATAAAACTTCCAATACCCCTTGATGGCGCCGCGGCGAAACTTCTTGCTCAGCTTGGCAGGGAGATTGACGCGGGGCTGCCTTTAGGTATTGACGTTATGCCCACATCCGCCGGTTTTACTCATCTTCTGGCTTTTTTCCCACCATGGGTTCTGGAAAACAGCCTTGAGACGGTTCTGGAGAAGCTTGCTGATCCTGTGACCAGGAGACGGATCAGGGATGATATTGAAAAAGGGCAGAGCCTCTGGCCCCACAGAACAGATAGAACGTGGTCCATGAATTTTCTGAAATTAATGGGATGGGATGGCGTTTTTGTCATGTCGGTAGTCTCCCAAAAGAATAAGGAGTTGGAAGGTAAAAATTTCAAGGAGATTGGAAAAGCTAAAGGAAAGCATCCCTTCGACGCGGTTTGTGATCTGCTTTTAGAAGAGAAGGGCAGGGTCCTCGCGTTTGAAACATTCACATGGCCCGGCGATGATTTTACGGAACGATCCATGATCGCCTCATTAAAGGACCCAAACAGTTCCATCGTAACCGATACTATTTTACTTGGTTACGGTCGTCCAAGCCATCTCTTCTTTGATTGCTATCCAAAATTCATCTCAAGATATATAAGGGATAACAAATCCGTGACCCTGGAGGAAGGGATCAGAAAGTGCACATCTCTTCCAGCGAAACAATTGGGAATAGAAAAGCGGGGCATTATCAGAGAGGGAAATTACGCTGACCTGGTTCTTTTCGATTTCGATAATATCGAAACTCACAGTACCTTTGAAAAACCCGACGTTTTCCCATCAGGAATCGAATATGTTGTCATTAACGGGCACATCATCATCGATTCTCAAGGCTATCATCCTGATCCAAAACCTGGAAGAGTCATACGGAAGCAAAACCAGTAGGCAAAAGAAAAAGGGTCTTGGCTACTTGTCGGAATCTCTATAGAAAAAGCTAAAAAGCATCTGGAAGCCAACATTGAAAAACCTTATCAGTTCACTAAAAGAGCGAACCCTCAAAATATGCTTAACCACCATCCATGGTCTGAAATAGAATGAATAATAAGCCTTTTTTGTAAGGTCTTCAATCTCATCCTCGGAGAGATTTGTCCAGGGATTCGGCATTCGCTCCTCAGGTTGAGTTCCCAATATCCAATTTCGCCAGAAGTCCTTGCCGGTGGTTTCAATCAATTGGAGATCCAGGTCCGTTTGAGGCTTTGCGATAAGCCTGGAAAACTGGGCAAAATCGAGTCTCAGCTTTTTCGCGTATCTTACGGTCTTCTTGATGGACTTTTTTGTCTCACCGGGATTGCCGACCATGAAAAATCCCAAGGGACGAATGTCGTATTTCTTGCATAACTCAATGGCTTTGTAGGTCTGACTTACATTTATGCCCTTGCGCATTTCTTTTAAGGCATATTCGTCAGCAGTTTCAACACCGAGATAAACCTGGCGGCAGCCCGAGAGGGACATTTGTGAAATGAGCTCCTCATCGAGAGAATCAACTCGGCTTCTACAGGACCACTCGAATTTCAAATCTCTTTTGAACCACTCTTCGATGATCCTCAACGTCCGCTTTTTCTGCACTGGAAAATCGGCGTCAAAAATATCAAATTCATTGATATTGAAATCCTTTTGAGCCTGAGCGTTCTCTTCCGCGATGTTTTCCGGGCTTCTGAAACGGTAAGGAATTTTCGCTATGGCGCAGAAGGTGCACTTGAAAGGGCAGCCAAGAGCGGTCATCTGAACAGTAAAATTTTTTAATTGGGAAATGAAACTGTAATAAAGGTGATTTGGCAAAAGATGCCTCGCCGGATAAGGATATTCATCAAATGGAGTGACATCAGTTGAGGGGGGATTGGCTACTATCCGCCCATCGGGTTTTCTAAAGACAACGCCGGGAATATCATCCACCTTTTCATTGTTCTGAATTCTTTCAAGAAGAACAGGCAGGTTTTTGTTCGATTCTCCACTGACACCGTAGTCAATTGTCTTATGAGTTAAAGATTCCTTGGGATAAAGCAGAAGGTTTATTCCGCCGGCGATACAGGGAACATTAACCCGCTCCTTGACTAAGGTCATGGTTTCCAGAGTCATGTGGAACATGTATGAGGTAAAATAGCCGCCAATTATATCGGGCTTAAAAGCCGCTATTTCATCAACCACATCCTTGTTTGTAAGGTTGCGGGAATTGGCGTCGACAAGGATAACCTTGTGGCCAGCATTTTCGATTACAGCCGCGGCGTAAGCCAGGTTTATTGGGGGGAATACACCAAACTCATCATCAACAATAGTGATGTTCTCTTCAAATTTCTTATGAGTATATGGCGCGAAAACCAAGCCGATTTTCATAGTATTAAATTTCCTTGACCCTTCCTCTTCGCAAACTCTTTTTTCATGTAAAAGATATCTAACTAAAGGATTAAAGTCAAACTGTTCGAAATAATATCACTTTTTGACGCCTTTGCCACATATTGGAATCACGTATCATGTGATTGGGAGTAAAACTATCCGCCGTGCTGGTTATTCATTCCCTTTGACTTCTTTTTCCTTTATTGTGAGGCCAAATTGATAATGTTTATTCTTTATTAGAAAAAGGCGGGATGGGAAAAGAAAGTTTACATATTCCAGGGACGATTGAGGAAGCTCATGCTTTTGGATGGGATGAGTTGGATGTGGTGTTGGTTACAGGGGACCCTCATATTGATCATCCCTCTTTTCCAGGGGCGATTATCGCCAGAGTCCTTTTGGACAGGGGTTTTAGGGTTGCTGTAATATCCAGGCCTGATCCTTCTGATTATAAAAGCGTTATGGTTTTTGGTTTGCCAAGATTATTTTTTGGGGTAACTTCCGGCAGCCTTGACTCCATGGTTGCCAATTACACAGCCCAAAAAAGAAGACGGTCCGATGATCCTTATGGAATTGACGGCAAAGGGGGCGGCCGCCCTGATCGGGCTTTAACCGTCTATTGCAATCTTATCCGCCAGGCTTACGGAAAAGCCGGTTTTATTGTTGGTGGCGGGATCGAGGCGAGTCTTCGCCGTTTCGCTCATTATGATTTCTGGTCCGACTCGGTTCGCCGTCCCATATTGATGGATTGCGGAGCGGATATTCTTGTACATGGCATGGGCGAGGGACCTGTTGTCGCTATTGCCAAAGCACTTGACGCCCTTATGGATGAAAATTCCGAAGTTGCCCGGGCTTTTTCGAAAAAGAGAAAAATCGACCCCGGAATCAAGGTTGGGGTTCTAAGGAAAATCAATGGTGTTGTTTACCGAGAGGCAAAAAGCATTTCGCCTCCCGATAATGCCGTTGGAATTCCCAGTTCTGAGGATGTGGCAGGGGATGCTGTGGGCCATATAAAAGCCCATAAATTAATTCTGAAAAACAGGGAGAAGGTAGTATGGCAGGAAAGTGGGGGCATGAGGGTTATTGTAAACCCACCATGGCCGTCCCTTTTGCAAAACGAGCTTGACAGGATATTCGAGCTTCCCTTTTCCAGAGACAAGCATCCAATTTATAAAGGCAAAAGGATTCCCGCCCTTGAGCAGGTAAGATTTTCCGTTACCAGTCACAGGGGTTGTTTTGGCGGCTGTTCCTTCTGCGCCATTGGCGCGCTACAGGGCAAAACCATCGTCTCCAGATCGGTTGAATCCATAATCAAAGAGATTGAGAAGATTACCGCGCACTCTGACTTTAAAGGGATTATCAACGATGTCGGCGGTCCGTCGGCAAATATGTACAGGATGAAATGCAAGGTTAAAACCAAGTGCGGCAGGGCATCATGCCTATACCCTGAGATGTGTGAAAAGCTTGAGGCGGATCAATCCCCATATTTAAATCTTTTACGAAGAGCTTCATCTGTAAAAGGTGTAAAGCGGCTTTTTGTCACTACCGGAATTCGCGTTGATCTTGCCTGTCGGTCAAGTAAGTTTATAGAGGAGCTTGCAAGAAAACATACAAGCGGATACTTAAAAGTCGCGCCGGAGCATGTCTCCCAAAAGGTATTAAACCTCATGGGCAAAAACAGGATCAGCGCCTTTGAGAGATTCCTCTTCATGTTCAGGCGATTTTCGGAAAAAGCCGGTAAAAAACAGTTTCTCCTTCCGTACTTTATGGCTGCTCACCCTGGGTCCGATGTTAGTGAAATGATGGAATTAAACAGATTTTTAAAGGATCATAAATTGAAGGTTGAGCAGTGCCAGATTTTTACTCCTACTCCTGGAACCACCTCAACAGTTATGTACGCTACAGGATTGAACCCAAAAACCGGGAAAGAGGTTTTTGTGGAAAAGGATTCGGTAGGAAAGGAAAAACAGAAGGAATTGATATTGCATCACTTGAACAAAAATAGGCAGAAGGAAAAGAAGATATCCGATTTCGAAACAAAGAAAACCCGATGTACGCGACGCCGGGTTGTAAAATAGCTTCTGGAAATATTTTTAATATCGGTATTGATCCGGTTTAAAAGGTCCTTCTTTTTTCACACCGATATATTCGGCCTGTTCATCAGTAAGCTCAGTAAGTTTTGCTCCCAGATGGTCAAGGTGAAGTCTGGCAACCTCCTCATCCAGTTTTTTATCAAGAACAAAAACGCCGACTTCCTTTTTGCTCTTCCAGAGATCGATCTGGGCAAGTGTCTGATTGGTGAAGCTGTTGGACATGACAAAGCTGGGGTGGCCGGTTGCGCAACCGAGATTTACCAGCCGCCCTTCGGCTAACAGAAATATGGAGTGTCCATCTGGAAAAGTGTATTTGTCAACTTGTGGTTTGATGTTTATTTTTTTGACGCCGGGCCAGTTGTTCAGTTTTTCCACCTGAATCTCGTTGTCAAAATGACCAATGTTGCAGACAATTGCCTGGTCTTTCATCTTTGACATATGTTCCGCTGTTATAACATCCAGGTTGCCTGTAGTGGTTACATAGATATCAGCAAAGGGCAGCGCGTCCTCTACTGTTGTCACCTTATAGCCGGCCATCAAAGC
>CAYSHR010000259.1:4410-5742 GCA_964430795.1 uncultured bacterium | reverse complement strand
AGACCCATGGAGAAAACATAGGCAAGCTCAATGTCCCTCTCCCTGTCGGCTATTCCCAGAAGCTTCATAAAGGCAAGGCCGACAATCCAAATAAGAACAAAAATCATCGCCGATATAATTAGAGCAAAAATCATTTATCGCCTTTTTTACCAAGTCTGCTTTTTTGAGTCACGTTACTTTTCCTCGGGGGTGATAGCGCTTATGAATCTCCATTAACCTTGCCCTGTTTACATGGGTATATATCTCCGTGGTGGAAATATCCTCATGCCCCAGCATCTCCTGTACAATTCGCAGATCCGCTCCCCGCTCAATTAGATGGGTTGCAAAACTATGCCTGAGAGTGTGAGGAGAGATATCCGTGTTTATCATAGCTTTTAAGGCATACTTTTTTATGATGTGCCAAAAAGCCTGCCTTGTCATTCCTTTACCCCTGGCAGTCACAAAAAGTTCCGGACAACTTCGCCCTTTGAGAAAAGTTTCTCTACTCACAGCAAGATAATTCTCCACCTTTTCCAGGGCAACCGGTCCAAAAGGAACCATCCGCTCCTTGTCGCCTTTCCCGACCACTCTGATAAAACCGCCTTCCATATTCACCAGGTTGGCTTTCATCTGAACCAGTTCTGAAACTCTCACGCCTGTGGCGTAAAGCACAGCCAGCATGGCGCTATCCCTTATGCCGATGGGCTTTGACAGGTCAGGGGCGCATAACAGTTTTTCAACTTCCTCAAATGAAATGGTCTTGGGAAGAGTTCTGCCCTTTTTTGATAACTCGACAAGTTCAGCCGGATCCTTCCTGATCCATCCTTCCTGAGTAAGATATTTAAAAAAATTTCTTACGGTAACAATGTTGCGGTTTATGGTGGACTGAGCAAATCCCGATTTTCTTCTTGTAGTGATGAACTCCGATATTATTGCTTTATCAACCGCGCTGACTTCATCCACTTTTCTTTCACGGCAGAAGCCTATAAATTTTTGTAAATCGTCAGAATAGGCTGAAATAGTATTTGCCGACCTGTTTTTTTCAATCCGGCAATACATCAAAAACGCGTCTACCGCTCTATCCATCCCACACGCTCTCAAATATTTTTTCCGGATGATTTTCAAAAGGCGCGATTTTCGATTTGCCCTTGGAAGGTTTGCTTTTATTGGTTTTGCCTTTTCCGGCTTTTGCCGATTTTGGTTTCCAGTCCTGGTTCAGTTCCTTAACATAAGCCACAACGCCTCTGGCGATTCCTTTGGCGATTCGGTCCTGGTATCGGGAATAGTTCAGGCGCTTTCGTTCTGTTTTGTTGGAAACAATGCCTTTGAACAGAATGATGGCACAATACGTGC
>CAYSHR010000259.1:0-4400 GCA_964430795.1 uncultured bacterium | reverse complement strand
GAACAGCAGGCATGTTCGCGCCCATGAGTACATAGAATGGCGCGCTTTTCACACCCCTGTTTTTTACTTCACGATATGGCTTTAGCTGTCCAATGATCTCTCTTAGAATATTCGCGGCAAGGGCGTTGCTCTCGATTTTTCGATATCCCATCTCAAGACCGGCCAGAATCTCATCCAGATGCTCAACATGGGCAGTCGCGGTTTTGTTCTCCAAAGCCACTATCTCCAAGTCTTCTTTTTTGACTCTGGGCGAAAAATGAAAAACCTCTATTCCCATGGCGCTTTTATTACGACTTGAATTGACATGAATTGAGATAAAAAGATCGGCTTTTAACTTATTGGCAAGAGCGGTGCGCCCTTCAAGGGTAATATACCTGTCTTTCTTTCTGGTCATAATCACTTCAAAACCAAGGCCACGCAACTCTCCGGCTACTTTTCGAGAAATGGTAAGGACAAGGTGCTTCTCTTTTGATCCCCCTGACAAAGCGCCGGGATCCTTGCCGCCATGACCCGGATCAATTACGATTCTGGAAATTCTTCCTTTTGCGGCGGTTGGTTTTATACCTTTTGTCCCGGTGACGTCAATAACAATTCTATGGGGTTCAAACATTGGAAACACGCGATGGTTTTCTATGCTCTGAATATCCAGGACCACCCTTACCACATCCTCTTTGAATTGACCGGTTCGAACCTGTTTTAAAAGACCATCGCCAATGGGGATATTATGAGCAAGGTTTGGCGTGCAAACCGTTTTATCAATATCAATGAAAAGTCTCCTGGGTTTATTGTGATCAGGATCGGCAGGCAGCAAATGGGGCGCGAAATCAACAGGGCGATCGGTATAAATCACTATCCTTGTGTAATCAGGGTTGGACCAGACATCGATTTTAGTTACAGTCCCACGACCAAGGAGATCCACCGGAAATTCATCCGAAGCCGGACCAGGCGTGGGAACCGGCGTTGGAGTCGGTGTAGGCTTTGGAGCATACTTGGCCAATCGGGTTTTTCCAACAACAGCCTTTGAAGCCATATCACTATTTTTAAACTTGCAACACCTCGCGTAGGCGGCATACGCCTTTGCCGGTTCGGACAACTTCTCTTCATATATGGCGCCCATAAAAAATGACGCGTCATCAGCGAGTCTGGATTTCGGGTATAATTTTATCAGCTTTTCATAGGTGGCTACAGCAAGGCGAAGGTCGGATTTTACCCTTGAGACCTCGTACATATTTCGATACGCGTCGCCAACCCAATATAACGCGTCATCCGCTCTTTTGTGGTTGGGATATTTTCGTGTGATGGATTTAAAAGCGTTGATATGCTTCATCCAGAGATCCCGCCTGTTTTTCAGTTTAGGCTTTCCGGTTTTAACAAAATCAAGATACGCCTCCCGGATCGCCAGGTATTTTTTCTCAACTTTATCCTGGGCATAAGCCTGGTTGGAGAAAACAAATAACATCAAGGCGAAAATAAACGCGAATAAAAATCTAATTAAACAGGATTTCATCAGAGTTTTTTCTTTAATCTATGGATTAGTTTCAAGGCGTCAAGAGGAGTAAGACCATCGACATCCACCGCGCGTAATTCCTGATCGACCTGGGATTTGGCCGGGCCGAAAAAACTTAGCTGCCCTTCTAAGGGCGCCGATTGGTTTGGGTCTTTGGCAAAATTGGGTTTGCCAACCTCATCAAGCTCCTTTTTCTCAAGGTTCAAAAGAACACCCCGGGCTCTTTTTATAACATCCTGAGGCAAACCGGCCAGTTTGGCTACCGCGATTCCATAGCTGTGGCTGACGCCTCCCGGAACAATCTTTCTAAGAAAAACTATATCATCATTATACTCTCTGACAGCGACGTTGTAGTTTTTCACTCTCGGTTTTGTGGTCTGAAGGTCGGTAAGCTCGTGATAATGGGTGGCAAAGAGAGTAAGAGGTCTATGCAAAGGGTGGTCATGAAGATATTCCGCCACCGCCCAGGCAATAGCCAGGCCGTCAAAAGTGGATGTCCCCCTGCCGATCTCATCCAATATTACCAGGGACCTGTCTGTGGCGTCGGCTAAAATGTTTGCCGTTTCAACCATCTCAACCATAAATGTTGATTGCCCTTTAGCTAGATTATCCGAAGCGCCCACCCTGGTGAAAATTCTGTCCACTACCGGAAGTATCGCTTTGCCGGCGGGGACAAAACTGCCGATCTGAGCCATTAACTGAATCAGGGCCACCTGTCGAATGTAAGTCGATTTACCTGCCATGTTAGGGCCGGTTATTATCAGCAACTGATTTCCATTGGTATTCATCTCGGTGTCATTGGGAACAAAGGGCTCTTCTTTATAAGCGTATTCCACAACAGGATGACGCCCATCTGTTATTTCCATGTTTTGCTCAGAGGTTATTTTCGGTCTGGCATAATTATAAGCCTGGGCGATTTGAGCAAAGTTAGCCAGAATGTCAACCTCCGCGAGTATGGACGCCGACTTTTGAATCCTGCTTATCTGGGACGCGACTTGCTGCCTGATCCGGCTGAAAATATCAAATTCGATAACAGCGATTTTTTCCTCAGCCGAAAGAACCTTCTCCTCAAATTCCTTTAGCTCAGGGGTGATGAACCTCTCGGAATTCACCAGGGTCTGTTTGCGAATATAATCATCAGGAATCTTGTCCATGTGGATTTTTGACACCTCGATAAAATACCCGAAAACCTTGTTGTACCTGACCTTCAGTTTTGGGATTTTTGTTCTCTCCCTCTCCGATATTTCAAGAGCGGACAACGTATCTTTACCGCCTTTGCTGATTTTTCTAAGATCATCAAGGTCCCGGTTGTAGCCATCGGCGATGACCCCTCCCTCGTGAAGGGCCAAAGGAGGCTCGTTTTGTATTGATTCCTCAATGAGTTCCCTGACATCAACAAGCTCGTCAAGATCAGCAAGAAGGTTCTTTAGAAGAGGAGACCGGCACTCCCCTAAAAGCTGTTTTATCTTTGGCAGCATAAAAAGAGAAAGCTTAAGGCTGACAAGGTCCCTGGCGTTGCATGAGTTGAGCCCCACCCGTCCGGCAAGGCGCTCAAGGTCCTGGATATGGCCAAGGAGTTCTCTAATCTGATCCCGAAGAGTAAAGTTTTCCAGAAGCTCATCCACTGAATAATGACGACCGGTTATCTTCTGTTTTTCGATAAGGGGGTAGCAAATCCATTTTCTTAACATTCTGGCGCCCATGGCGGTTTTTGTATTATCCAGGATCCATAGCAGGGACCCTCTTCTTGTGCCATCCATCATAGAGGCCACAAGCTCAAGATTCCTCTTTGTGGCTTCATCAACCACCATGTTTGACTGCTGCTTCTGAAGAATCAGCTTTTTAAAATGGGAAAGTTCCCGCATTTGCGTGGCGTGAAGTTGAGCCAGGGCGCCACCGGCCGCTCTTATGCCGGCCTCATGCCCGTCTCTTATCGCCCTGTCTGTGGAAAATTCGGGAAACTGGGCTTGAACCGAGTCCACCGCGTTCTCCGTCTCAAATTCCACGTCTGATATAAAGGTGGTCATCTTACCAGAAAGGGTTCTTTTTAATTGGGAAAGCTCTTTCGATCCCTCAAGAGCCGCCGGAACAACAAGCTCGGAAGGTTCAACCCGCACAAGTTCCGAAACCAGGGACTCAAATGAATCATAGGCGCCGATTCGAAACTCCCCTGTGGAAAGTTCTACCGCCGCTATTCCGAACTGATCCTGATCCATGACCACAGAAGTAAAATAATTTGGATTCCTGTCGTCCAGTGTCTCGGGGTCCAGAACCAATCCCGGGCTGACCAACCGTGTGACGCCCCTTTTTACAACGCCTTTGGCCTGTTTCGGATCCTCGAGTTGATCACAAACAGCGACTCTCTGCCCTGCTCTTATCAATTTTGACAGATAGGCGTTCAGGGCATGATGGGGCACTCCGCAAAGAGGAATACGCTCCTTCTCATCTCCATGTGAACGGCTGGTAAGAGCAATGTTCAGAATTTTCGCCGCCTTCTTAGCGTCTTCAAGAAACATTTCATAGAAATCACCCATCCTGAACATCAATATATGGTCCGGATGTTCGGATTTAATATCCAAATACTGGCGCATCATGGGAGTTACTTTGATTTTCTTTCCCTCTTTCGCCAATTTTTAATCTCCGTGAAAAAATAAAAATCTCTTTTTCCCCTATGAAAATAAGGGAGAGATTATGGTCTTCAGTTATTTGAAAACAGTAGCAAAGGCGTCAATACAATTCAATGATAAAGGAAGGTTATGCGTAATCGTTCAGTGACAAGGGAGCAAGGTGGCAGGGTTTGAGATCGGGGGACATGACCCCATTTCTCAACAATGGCCGGCATTGTCAATGATATTAAGGAAATGGGGATCGTGTACCCCGATCTCAATATGAA
>CAYSHR010000258.1:0-5748 GCA_964430795.1 uncultured bacterium | reverse complement strand
TCGTAGGGGCAACCCCCTGTGGTTGCCCTGCATTGGGCGGCCCCCCGTGGCCGCCCCTACTACACTTTTATAAGAACCGGAATTACCAGGGGCCTTCTGAGCATTCGCTTGTTTATCGTCCTTTTCAAAATCCGTCCCAGCTTTTCCCTTTTGCCTTCCTCATTTAAAGACCCGTCTTTTTTAAATTCGTTAAATGTATCCATGGCCAGGTCAATCAGATCCTCGAACAGGTCCCGGTTTTCCGGTTCATAAACAAATCCCTTGCTCATCACTTTCGGTTTTCCCAGAATATCTTCGGTTTTTTCATCGTATACGATAACACAGGTTACTACGCCATTCTCTGACAAAAGGCGCCTGTCGGTAAGCACAATATTCCCCACATCACCTATTCCTTTG
Organism: uncultured bacterium; assembly: GCA_964430795.1. Lineage (GTDB taxonomy): Bacteria > Lernaellota > Lernaellaia > JACKCT01 > CAYSHR01 > CAYSHR01. The sequence continues at coordinate 5,352 of CAYSHR010000258.1, read as the reverse complement.
CCATCAACAAAGACTCTTCCAACCGGAACCGCCTCCTTTGTGATTTTCCCTTTGCGATTCTGAAATTCAACCATGTCGCCATTTTTTAAGCAGAAGGTGTTATCTTCACCAACACCCATATCATTGGCAAGGCGGCAATGCTGAACAAGGTGGCGAATTTCACCATGAACAGGAATAAAATATTTTGGGTGAATAAGTTTGAACATCAACTTCAGTTCTTCTCTATGGGCATGGCCGGATGTATGAACCTCTCTGATTGTCTCATAAACCACTTTGGCGCCATTTTGATATATCCGGTTGATAAGAGCGGCAATGGTTCCCTCGTTTCCAGGTATGAACTTTGAAGAGAGAATTACCGTATCCCCTTTAATTATTTGAATCTGCTTGTGATGTCCGGTAGCTATTCGACTAAGGACTGACATTGGCTCGCCCTGGCTGCCGGTGGTAAGTATTACCGTTCTTCTTCTTGATTGTCTGGGCAGGTCTTTAATGTCAAGAAATTGTATCTTGCCGCATTTCAGATAACCAAGTTTTCTGGCGGTATTGATATTTGCCACCATGCTTCTGCCAGAAACACAGACTTTCCTCCCATATCTCTGAGCAATATTGAATATCTGCTGAATCCTGGCGATGTTGCTGGCAAAAAGAGTGATTATTATCCTACCTTCTAGGTCTCTAAATACATCACTAAGCTTTTCACCCACTTCCTGTTCACTCATGGTGTATCCATATTGCTCTACGTTTGTTGAATCTGAAAGAAGGCATAGCACATTTTTGTTTCCCAAGTTGGAAAAGGACCGGATATCGGTTGTATGAGACCCGGAATGGGCAAAGTCCAGCTTAAAATCTCCTGAATGGACCACCAGCCCCTCAGGTGTTTCAATGCCCATGCCCACACCATCCATAATAGAATGGGCAACCCTTACAAACTCCAGTTTAAAATCACCAAGAACAACCTTCTTTTCAATATCAATCAGGTTAAGGTTCGGGTTATCAATTTTATATTCTGAAAGTTTGTTCTGCAAAAAAGCCAGAGTAAGTTTGGTTCCATAAATAGGGACATTAAATTTTTGAAGAAAAAATGGCGCCGCGCCAATGTGGTCCTCATGCCCGTGAGTTAATATAAGGGCAAGAATATCCTTTGCCCGATCTTTAAAAAAGGAAAAATCAGGAATAACAACATCAACACCAAGCATAGTGTCTTCAGGGAACATTAGGCCGCAATCTATTATCAGCAGTTTGCCGCCATATTCCATGACCATCATGTTAAGCCCTATTTCACCCAAACCTCCCATAGGGAAAATTCGAAGAGGGCTGTCAAATAGGCCGCTCATGTCTGGTTTTTTTTCAGAATCGTTCAATTCTTCCACTTATTCCCTTTATTCAAATTTAATACGAATATTTACATGGTATATATACGAAATATCTCCCTTACAGTCAAAAGAACTTATCCTCTTAATAAATAAATTACCTTGACAAAAGGTAATCGTTCAGTGACAAGGGGGTAAGGTTTGAGATCGGGGGACATGACCGCATTTCTCAACAATGGCCGGCATTGTCAATGATATCAGGGAAATGGGGATCGTGTACCCCGATCTCATATATGAAAATCAGGGGACACGTAACAAGTACATGTCCCCCCTTTTCCAAAAGGCCCCCTTGTAACTGAACGATTACGACAAAAGTCCTAATGGCCTTGAGAATCATGTAAAAATGTAATATGATTTTGTTCAGTATTTCAAAACGTGATCCTGGAGAGAAGATGAGCCACGAGCCTGTTATTATTGGAAAAGGCAAGGAACTACAGAAAATCCTTAAAATTATTGAAAAAGTAGCCCCCTTTAAAAGCACTGTTTTAATCTCAGGTGATTCAGGAACGGGCAAGGAATTATTTGCCAAAGCGATTCATGTTAAAAGCCCGAGAAAAGATGGTCCCATGGTGGTTGTAAACTGTGGCGCGATTCCTGAAAACCTTTTAGAATCAGAGCTTTTTGGCCATGTAAGAGGGGCTTTTACCGGCGCGATCAACACAAAAGAGGGTTTATTTGAAAAAGCCGATAAAGGAACCTTGTTTCTCGATGAAATTGGCGAACTCCCCCTTGATCTCCAAGTAAAAATATTGAGGGCGATTCAGGAAGAGGAGATAATGAAAGTCGGCGACAGAAAGCCGATTCAACTGGATATTCGCATAGTTGCCGCCACAAACCGGTCTCTTGATGAGGAGGTTAATCAGGGCAGAATTCGCCAGGATCTCTTTTACAGATTGAATGTGGTAAATATCGCGGCGCCCTCTTTGTCAGACCGGTTGGATGACCTGGAATTGCTGGTGGATCATTTTATCGAAATATTTTCCAGGCAGTTGGAAAAAAAGGTGGATGGCGTCTCAAAAGAAGCCATGGGCATGCTCAAGAACTATGATTGGCCGGGAAATATCAGGGAGTTGGAAAATGTAATTGAGCAGACAATAATTCTCATGGACGACGATGTCCCAATCGACGGCGTTGACCTGCCTGTTTTTCTTGAACGAAGAGGCTATGAAAAGAGAAACAGATTCCGCCAGGAAAGTCTGGATAAAATGTTATCCATTGAGGAATACACCAAAGAGTTTGTTCTGGCTTTTCAAAATAAACACACCGAAAAAGAACTGGCTGAGTTTCTTGGCATAACTACCAAAACTCTTTGGGAAAAACGGAAAAAATGGGGCATTAAGAAAAGTAGAAAATAGAAAAATCCTCTATATCAAAAGGGGCTATTAACCCCAGGTTCATTCCCTTTTCCTTTACAGAAGCCAGCTTACTTTTTTCTGAATCACCGTCATTTTCTCAAGGTCATCTTTTTTATCAGGATAGTCGATGTTGTAATGAAGTCCCCTCGATTCTTTCCTTTGCCTGGCGCATTTGATAATCAATTCCGCCACAGTGGCAATGTTTCTAAGCTCCACCAGGTTGGAGGTAATCAAAAAATTCCAATAGTATTCCTGAATTTCCTGCTGGAGCATTTCAATTCTTCTGGCGGCTCTGGCCAGTCTCTTTTTTGATCGCACAATTCCTACGTAGTTGCTCATGGTGCGGCGAATCTCGTTCCAGTTATGGGTAACCATAATCTCTTCATCTGAATCGGTGGCGCCCCCCACATCCCAATCAGGCACGGCCGAGTCAAATTGTACGCGCGGTAATAATTCCAGGGCTTTTTGCGCGGCCCTATGACCATAAACAACCGCTTCAAGCAAAGAATTGCTTGCCAGTCTGTTAGCGCCGTGAAGACCTGTGCAACTAGCCTCCCCAACAGCAAACAAGCCCGGAATGGTGGTGTGTCCATCCTGGTCGACCTTTACGCCACCGCAGCAATAGTGAGCGGCAGGGGCAACTGGAATGGGACTCTTTGTCATATCAATTCCCAGGGAAAGGCATTTACGGTAAATATTGGGAAACCGCTTTGTAATTGTCTTTGCGGGGACATGAGAGATATCGAGAAAAACGCTTTCGGCGCCGGCTCTTTTCATTTCCGCGTCAATTGCCCTTGCCACAATATCTCTTGGCGCAAGACTTTTTAGCTCATGATATTTCTCCATAAAGGAGTATCCCTTGTCATCCACCAGGACGCCGCCCTCGCCTCTTACCGCTTCGGAAATCAGAAAATTACTGGCGTGAGGGTGATAAAGGCAAGTTGGATGAAACTGGATAAACTCCATATTGGCGATCCGGGCGCCGCCTCTATATGCCATGGCTATGCCGTCCCCTGTGGCCACATCCGGATTGCTTGTAATTAGATAAGCTTTTCCCGCGCCCCCGGTGGCAAGGAGCGTCACTTTACCCAGGAAGGTATGGATATGGCCGGTCTTTTTCTCAAGAACATAAGCCCCAAGGCAGGAGTCCTTGGTATTGTTGCCTGTAATCTTTTTCGAGGTGATCAGGTCCACAGCCACATGATGCTCATGGAAGGAAATATTGGGATGTTCCCTAGCTTTTTCAAGGAGGGAGAGTTCCACCTCCTTTCCTGTAATGTCGTCGGCATGGAGAATTCTTCTATGGGAATGACCCCCTTCTTTTGTAAGATGATACTCATCGGCTTTCGGCGCTGATCTCTTAGTAAACTCAACTCCATACTCAATCAATTCATTTATTCTCTCAGGCCCGGACTCCACAACAAGGCGTACCACATCTTCATCGCACAGGCCCGCGCCGGCGGTCAAAGTATCCTGAATATGGTCTTTGAAAGAGTCTGTCTTGAAATCGGTGACAGAGGCGATGCCGCCCTGAGCGTATTTGGTGCTCGATTCATCGCTACCCATTTTAGTAACAATGGCAACCCGCCCTTTTTCCGCCACTTTAAGAGCAAAACTAAGGCCGGCGATTCCGCTGCCGATTACAAGAAATTCCCGCGAATGATTCACAAATTATCTCTCCAATTGTGACAATGGCGACGTTATGAAAATGTTTACAATCTGTCAAAGAAAAAGTTTGGTTTTTTGTAATCGTTCAGTCATAAGGGGACTTTTTGGAAAAGCGGGGGCATGTACTTGCTACGTTCCCGGATATCACTCCCCACTTACAACTGAACGGTTATGTTTTCTCTTGTTTCCTCGTTAAAATCCATCATACTTAAAAAAATACTCTATAATGATCTTTTTATCTGATTTAAATATAATAGGATTCCAGATGAGCAACAACAAATCCAGAAGATGGTTCATCAAAAATTGCGGAGCGGCAGGTTTGATTATCGCCCTTGGCGGTGCCGGATGCGTGAGTTCCAGGCCGACAAATCCGGCGGTTGATATTCTTGAATCCTCAGACAGGGGATTTTTCCTTTATAACGCTAAAATAATCGATGTAGAGAAAGGGCGGATATCAAAATTCGATGTCGCCTTTATTCGAAACGGCCTTATTGAAGAATTGGTTTCATCCGATGACGCCCTTATATTGCCTCCAAAAAGAAGGGTCAACTGCCAGGGTGGCTATCTTGTTCCGGGATTTATCAACGCCCACTGTCACATCACTATGCCCGGAATCAGCAACGCGGGCATTGGCGACATCAGCGCCATACGAAGACAGGTTTTCAGAAATTATGAAGACTGCGTAACCTGGGGAATAACTACAGTCAGGGACATGGGCGCCCTTCCAAAATATATCCAAAAGGACCGGGAGAAAATTAACCGGGGCGAAATTATCGGCCCCAATATACTTACACCCATGGGATTTATCACCTGTCCCGGGGGCTACCCGGAGATGTTTGACAAGATATCGCCTCTTGTTCGCGCCATTATTGGCAATCCGGTTCTATTCGCCGATACGCCGGCAAAGATGAGAGACTGCGTCAAGGAATATCGGGACCAGGGCGCAGACTTTGTAAAAA
>CAYSHR010000257.1:0-5751 GCA_964430795.1 uncultured bacterium | reverse complement strand
AGACCTTTATACCTGCTTTTCAATGGAAAGGAATGTTGAAAATGAGTCCGAATGGTCTTTGAGAAAAACTCTTCTTTCCACTGAAGTCTCCTTATTGCTTTTTGGGAAATCATTACTTGAAAAAAAGGCAAAGATAATAAATTCAACTAATGGAAATGGAGGGGTTGAACAAGAGAAAGAGAAAAGCCTGACTGTCCCTCTTGTTCCCATAGATCAGGTTCTTGGAATGATCATGGTCAAGGGCAGGGAAAAAGATTATCTTGACGGCCACCGGGAATTGATGGAAACAGCGGCTTCGATTTTCGCTCCTGACCTTAACGTCATCACGAAACAGAGTAACGGCTTTGATCTACAAGTCCCCGGATTATCCGATGAAAATGACGATTATTCAGAAGGCTCTTCAAAATTCGCTGATGACAGTATCTGGGATTGGGACCTTGTCTCAAATAAGATTAACTATTCCCCTGGTTTTAAAAAATATCTTGGGTATGGCCAAAAGTCCCCCACCAACGGTCGGCAATGGACAGAGATTTTACATCCTGATGATAAAGTGAATTTCAAGAGCAACCTAGCCGATCACATAATGGGCGGTTCCAATAGATTTTATATGGAACTTCGGCTCAAAGCCGCGGATGACACATATAGAAACATCCTGGCCAGGGCAAGAGTAAAAAGAGATAAAGACGGAAAAGCTCTTCGCCTCGCGGGTCTGCTCACAGGAGTGGAAGAGCGGAATGGAAACATTCAAAAAGGAAATAACACACAGACATACCAGGCAGGCAGAGATGAAGCTCTGGCTGTTTTTACCGATGGTCTTGCCCATGAAATCAATAACCCGATTAACGGTATCTTAAATTTCGCCCAGCTTATTGTGGACGAGAATGAACTCGAAAGCCAAAACAACAAGTACGCGTTAAAAATCATTGAACAGAGCAAGAGAGTCGCGAAGATTGTAAGAAATCTTCAAGGGTTTTCTCAAGGAGGAGGAAAAAAACCTACTCCAAGTTCCCTGGCGGAAATTCTTCTGCAATCCGCCAAGATGGCTCAGTCAGCGGCTGAAAAACGTGGAATTGACATCAAAGTTTCGGTCTCTGAAAACCTGCCGGACATTTTATGTGTCGCGCCAAGAATCAAGCAGGTTTTTCTCGATATTCTTGCCAACTCCATCTATGCTCTTGGACATGACAAGTCCGACGCCGGGAAGAACATTGTTATTCACACAGAAGCGATAATTGAAAAGAAAGGAAAGAGGTGGATAAGAACCAGTATTACCGATAACGGTCCGGGAATCGCCAAGGAGATTCTCCCAAAAATATTTGATCCCTTTTTTACAACCAAATCAAGAAGCATAGCCTCGGGAATGGGACTCGCGGCGGCTTATGGAACTGTAAAAGAACAGGGAGGAACAATATTCGCTGAAAGTGAAAATGGCATTGAAACCCGCCTATACGTGGATATTCCCGCTGTTACCGGATCGAAAAAGAGCAAAGGCGCCAATGGCGATCCGGCTACGGAGGAAATTTAATGGCACGAATTTTACTTGTTGATGATGAACCTAATGTACTAATCACCATTGAGGCTTTTCTACAAGAGGCCGGCCATGAAGTTCATTGCACCAAGGACCCGGTAAAAGCCAAACAACTACTTGAACAGGAGACTTTTGACGTTGCGGTCACAGACAACATACCGCCTGTTCTAGGGGTGGATATTGTAAACGCTATTCAGGAAATACAGCCCGACACGCCAGTGGTTTTAATTAGTGGGCAAAATGCCGGTGAGATAGAGACAAGAGCAAAAAAAGTAGGCGCCTTTGGCTGGCTGCAAAAACCCATGGGAAAAAATGACATCTGCAAAATTGTGGAAGAAGCCAAGGACCACAGATTTCTTCAAATCCAGGAAAGATTTATTAATGAAGAGGCAAACAGAATTGACCGGGCTGATCAAACCGACGCAAAAGACCGGCTTTTGACAGATCAACTCGTCCAGACCCAAAAGCTTGAATCCATCGGCGTCCTCGCTTCGGGAGTTGCTCACGAAATAAACAACCCTTTGAACGGGATCATGAATTACGCGGAGCTTATCTGTCTTGACGCTTCCCAGGAAGACAGAACATACAATCTTGCCAAGCGAATCATTGATGAGAGCAAGAGAGTGGCCTCTCTTGTTGGAAATCTTCTGGATTTTTCAAGGCGGAAAGAGGAGAAAGCCCGGCCGGTTTCCATCGAGAAGGTAATTACCTCGGTGCTGCCACTGACAAAGTCTCTGTTAAGAGAAGCCCAGATTACCCTTCTTTTGGATATTTCAAACAGAGACTCCATAGTTGTTTGTAACCAACAACAGATACAGCAGGTTCTGATAAATCTGATCACAAACGCCAGGGATACACTGAATATTAAATATCCCAATTACAATAAAGGAAAGATTATAGAAATAAAAACATTCCTCACCTATGACAAGGGCGGGGAATGGGTTTGTGTGGTAATTACGGACCAGGGAACGGGTATCTCAAAAAATTATATGAAAAAAATATTTGAACCTTTTTTTACAACAAAAACAAAAGGCAAAGGCACCGGATTGGGGTTGTCGATTTGCAGACAAATTGTCAATCAACATGGCGGATTTCTTAAATTGGAAAGCGTTGAAAATAAATATACTCAATTTAAAATTTTACTTCCGGCCTTGCGAAAACCGGGGGATTTATCCAAGACCAAACCGGCTGACCACTGATGCCGGGAGGAGCCTTTGGCCATGGCGAAAATTCTGATCGTCGATGATGAGGAATGTATAAGACTTACATTTAGTGAATTTCTGATAAAAGAAGGGCATGAAGTTGATGTCGCGCCGGACGCCAATAGAGCAGTAAAAGCCCTTCACGAAAAAAAACATGATTTGCTGATTAGCGATATTATCCTCCCTAAACTTACAGGAACTGAACTTTTAAATATTGTCTCTAAAGAGTTCCCATGCCTTGTTACTGTTTTAATTACAGGGCAGCCATCCATGGAGACCGCGTCAAACGCCGTTAGAGACGGAGCTTTTGATTATCTATGTAAGCCGGTTTCCAGAGATATGCTCCTGGATGTGGTGGAAAGAGCGCTTAAAAGATCAGGAGAGCTAAACCCAGGACCTCCACCTGAAAAAAATGTGTTAAAAGAATCGGAGCCGGATGAGAAATTGAAGCTTGAGAGAACAAACTGGAACCTTAGAAAAGAGATTTCCTCTGAAAAAAAAGAACGGAAAAAAATCAAAAGCCATCGAGACCTTTTAAAACTTCTTGTTCAGCGCCGACTTCACGAACTAAGGGAGAAAGACCAGCAGATAGAGAAGAATGAAACAGAGAGAGCCCGAATTGAAAACGAGATGGCTCAATTGGAAAGCCGGCTGATTCAAGCAAAAAAGATGGAAGCCATAGGGCGCCTTTCTCAAAGTCTCTCTTTTGATTTTAACGATCTTTTAAGTGAGATTGTTTCCAGCATTAACCTGGCTTTGGATGATTCTTCCCAGCATAAGAAACTCTATCTTAAAAAAGCACAAAGGTCCGCGGACAAAGCCAACGATCTGATTAAGCAGTTACATATTTTTTCTCAAGAGAAGGAGATAAAGGCTGAATCTGTAAACGCGGTCAACATTGCTCAGGAGGTTGTTGCCCTGCTTGGCGAAGCCATGGACCCGGGTATCGTGATTAACTTAAGCTCTGAAAAAGATATTTCATTGATCAAGGGAGTTCCAGGAGAGATTTATCAGATATTGGTCAATATTTGTCAAAATTCCCAAGACGCCATATTGAACGCCATGGGAAAGAAGAAAGTTGGTGGAGATAAGAAGTTCGAAATTGATATTTCCATTGAAAATAGAAGGGTTGATGATCTTTTCTGCCTGGGATTTCCTGACTCGACTCCTGGAAAATATGTGACCATAACCGTTATTGATAACGGAATTGGAATGAGTGAGGCTACCAGGGATATGATATTTGAACCATTTTTTACAACCAAAAAGCAGAGCAGCGGCAGAGGTTTTGGCCTGGCCGCGGTTTTTAGTATTGTATCCAAGCATGGCGGCTGGATAGAACTCCATAGCGAACTTGGGAAAGGGACCAGTTTCAGAGTTTTTCTGCCCCAGGCAAAAGTGGAGCCAATGGTTGAGAAAAATCGAAAATCCCTTAGTGATAAAATGGCCGGCGGAAATGAAACCATTCTCCTTGTAGATGATGAGCCTATGCTTCTGGATGTGGGCAAAGAAGTTCTGGAGAGGCTGGGTTACAGAGTATTTACAGCCAAAGACGGCTTTGATTCCTTGAGAATAGTCGAAAATCAAGGAGATAGAATTGACATAATGGTTCTGGACCAGACAATGCCGAAAATGACCGGCGGCGAGGTTCTGGTCAAGGTCAGAAAAACTCATCCCCATCTTCCATGCCTGATTGTGAGCGGTTCAGCCGATGACAAACAGATTAAAAGGTTTTTAGATATGGGAGCCAGCCGCTTTGTAGCCAAACCTTACGACCTGACTGAGCTTTCCCAGACTGTCAGGGAAGTGCTTGATTCGGTGAAAACAGAAAAAGCAATCACTATTTAGTTCCTGTCCTAAAACCCGGACAGGGCTGATTTTGGTTTCTAGACCAGGAATGAGTAATTTTTTACAGGGTCAAACAAATCAAGGATCAGTGGATAAGGATATTGAAAAAATTCTGTTTATTGACAAGATATTCCTAGTGTATCTATAGAATAAATGCTACATCGTTTTTCTGTTCAACCGGATTTTAGGACTCGCGATAAATGGAAGATAAAATTATCGAAAATTTTAAATGTGAAGTTAAGCTCCCTGATTGGCGGCTTCATTTAGCCCAAATGACAGCCTACCACTGGAGGGACCTTGGCAATGTTATGGATTTGGCCACAAAAGGCGCCATAAAGGAGATTGAAAGATATTTTCCAGAAAAAAAGATTAGCCTTAACAGTGTAATTGCCTCAATAAGGGCAAGCCTTGATAAGCTTGGCCATGACTGGAAAAAAAACCCGCCCTCTTCGGAAATTCTAATATCGGAAATTATTGAGAAAATGGCTTTTCCCAGGGGATGTCTTGCCTGGGAATTTCTAGCCATACTCATTATCAGATCCTGCGCTCCATGGTCTGTGATGGATAGAAAAACGTTAAAGCCACCCCTGGTTTTCAGGTCGGGAAAGGCCGGGGAGAAGCTATCGGAGATTGGCGGAGATGTGGATTGCCAGGGACTTCCGGTTCTAGTTGATCAGGAAAAAGTGGTTGCCTCACCATGGACCGGTATTTCCCGGTATGATCTTGAAGGATGTGAGCTTCCCTTATTTGTCTGCTTTTTGCCAAAAGAGCTTTTCAGAAAGATTCAACCGAAAACCCATGTCGGGCGTGTGGTTTGGCTGACGTGGGCGTACAAATTTATTTTTGAAAAATCCTGCGCCGGCAAATAGTGAATTTAATCAAATATGAAATCACTGATGGGGAATCTCGATCAGGAATGTGGTGCCAAAGCCTGGAGTTGACTCGATTTTAAAAATGCCCTTGTGTTCTTTTATGATTTTCTGAGTCACCTGCAATCCAAGACCTGTGCCCTTTGATCCTTTTGTCGAGAACATGCCTCCCAATACTTTTTCAATAGTTCTTTCATTCATTCCGTGACCATTATCCTTTACAAAAAAAAGAGCTTTATTCTCTTCGAACTTAAGTCCCAGGGAGATTTCTCCCTTCTGTCCATGGGGTATGGACAGAAGGGAGAAA
>CAYSHR010000256.1:0-5770 GCA_964430795.1 uncultured bacterium | reverse complement strand
TCTACTATATCCAAACACTTGGTGCTCTTTTTATTTTATTAACCGGGAACCGGGGTTAACTGTAAACTGTAAACTGCAATAACCCTTGACTTTTTCCCCTTTTTTTCGTAACAAAGATTGATATATTTAGCCACATGGGTAAATAACTTTTTTTATTTTGGATTTAATCGGTTAAATCCAAGGGGCCGACGAAGCAGACTGATTCGGGTAGTGTAATATTAGAGAATTACGGAGGATTGCGCATGAGGCCGGTCTTTGTGACGGTCATACCAACTCTTTTTCTATTTATGGCTCTTTTTTCGCCAGCCGCCCTACTTGCCCAATCCTCCTTGCCCGGGTCTTCTGAAGAAAACACAGAGAATACTTCTGACGCAATTATACCTGTTTTAAAAGAGACCGCCAATGATCCCCTTCCGTTGCCGGGCGATTCAACCTCAAAAATATCTTCTATGCCGGAACTGGTTCATTGCCTGGTTCAGGATTTCCCGGAAGATTCCGGGGGTGCCGTTGAAATCAGGTGGCTTCTGGCTCAGGGACCTGAAGTCAAGCTCTTTTCAGAACAAGATATTCCTGATGTGGGTTTTTTTGGGAAATGGACAATTTCCAAAGGGACCAAAGAGATAGCCTTTTGTGAAAAGGGAAATCGTAGAAAAGATGAAATTGACCAAGAGGCGGATTTTGTCGCGAATTTTACATCCGGACAAGAGTTAAAGGTAAAGATATTAAGGGCGACTGTTAAAAATGGAAGCGTCCTGGCGCCTTTTAGGGTAATCGCCACAATAAGCGCCGGCGGTGAGGTGGAACGAGAAGAATATCGGTTCTCCAAAGGTGTTAAAACTGTATTTGAACCTGGAAAAACTCAGCGAACTTCTGAAAAAGTTTACAGAAAATATGAAACAACCGGTGAGCGATTTGTAAGGAATCGTTTCTGGCAGTCCTTTAAGGATGAAACAGTTGAAGACGGGGTATCCTACCTTTATCGTATCGCTCTTCAGTTTGGAAACGAGGTCTCTTACGCAAAGAATGTCATGCCGAAAACAATTGATGAGATAAGAAGCAGCTATGAATATATTTACGATTTTGGTCCTGTAACTTCTGAAATCAATAACATTCCGGCAAGCAAGGAAGCTCTAAAGAGCTTGAAAGCTCGATTGGGCGACTCGGTCTCCCCTCCTTTGACTGTAAACGCCGAAGACAATCCTGATGATTCGGGCAACGCCGTTAAAATTGAATGGCAGTTGAGCGCCGACGACCTGGACACCGAAATCAGGTCCGCGGAGGATATAGGCTCACATCCAAACCCAATTCTCGGCTACTGGATATTTAGAGCCGAAATAACCGACGGCAAAGCCAGTGACTACAAACTGATTGGCGTCGCGGGTCCCGGATTTTCCGCAAATGAGGTTAAAGACCAAAAATACAAAGACATAAAGCTTAAACACTACATAGATATCGAAGCGGATGGTAAAGCATGGGACTATGAGAAATGCTCCTGGTATAGGCCAAAGTATGATTATATTGTAGCCGCTAAAACAGAAAAGGGTTTCTCCTTTTCCGGCCCGTCAGGGGGAGCTTCGAGTAAAGTCCAGTGGTTTGACAAAACCAAAACCACATTTCTTGCTATCGCGGTGATAATTTCCATAGCTATTATCTGGTTTATCCAAACCATAAAGTCCGGCAAAAAGCTATTTGTCAGAAAAATCGCCGGACTTGAGGCTATTGATGAAGCGATAGGGCGCGCCACTGAAATGGGACGGCCCATTCTCTTTATTCCTGGAATCCAGGACATGAATGATGTCCAGACCGTCTCCGCAGTCATCATTCTGGGACGCATCGCCAAGACCATCGCTGAATATGACACTCAGTTGATGGTGCCGACAAGCAGATCCCTGGTTATGACTACAGCCAGAGAGACAGTAAAGGAAGCCTATTATTCGGCAGGCAGGCCCGACGCCTACAACGACGACATGATTACTTATTTAACTGATGAGCAATTCGGATATGTAGCCGGTGTCAATGGAATCATGGTGAGGGAAAAACCGGCTACATGCTTTTTCCTGGGCGCCTTCTTCGCGGAAAGCCTGATTCTGGCCGAAACCGGCAATCACATCGGCGCCATACAGATCGCCGGAACAGCCATGCCCTCACAACTTCCCTTTTTTATCGCCGCTTGTGATTACACCCTTATTGGAGAAGAGCTCTTCGCGGCAAGCGCTTACCTGTCCAATGATCCAATGCAACTGGGTTCGCTAAAAGGGCAGGATGTGGGAAAGCTTATCGCCATTATCGCCATATTTTCAGGCATGATCCTTGCCACTGTTGCTGAGATAAGTGGATCACCCACAATGGAGAGGATTTTTGTTTTTTTCCGCCGTCTTTTTGAGGCTGTATAAAATATGAGGAGACAATGCTAAAGCGAAGCATACCACTATTCATTACCTTTTTGGTAGGCACAGTGCTTGTAGTCTCCAAGTTTATCCCCCAGGTTGAGGGGCTTGGAGAAGACTTCTCTATCTTCTTCGACATTATCGCTGTTTTCGCTTTTATTCTTGGAGGTGGAAACCTGGTAAAAATCCACGGTAATAAAATCAGCCGAAAAGTCCCTGGCTGGGGCTATTCCGTGGTCTGCCTTCTGGGTTTTTTCGCCACACTGGCTTTTGGAATGTTCAAGCTTGGAAATCCCTTTGGCTGGACTGGAAACGTGGTGGCGGACGGATCATATTTCAAGGGCATCTACGATTACATTTTCAAGCCCCTGGGGGCGACCATGTTCGCCTTGCTGGCTTTTTATGTCGCAAGCGCGAGCTATAGAGCTTTTCGGGCTAAGAACGCTGAAGCCACCATACTTCTGACGGCCGCTTTTATCATTCTGCTGGGTCGCACCTTTATTGGAAAGCTCCTCTCCTTCTGGGTGCCGCTAAATGAATCGGGAATGGATATCCCGGCATTCGCGGAATGGATTATGAACGTGCCGAATCTGGCAGGTCAAAGGGCTATTATGATCGGCATCGCTTTGGGGGTTGTGTCAACATCTTTGAAACTGATTTTAGGAATAGAGAGATCGTATCTTGGGGCGGACGATTAATCACGTTGCCACTTTTAAAAAGGGATGAGAGTAAATCATGAAAGAGAAAAAGGGCTTTTATCAATGGATTAGAGATATTGATAGAAGAGTTATCTTTCTATTCATGGCTCTGGCCATCACCGTCCCTCTGCTCATTTCACCAAGCTTCCCCGAGTTTCCAACCCAGATGGTCCTGGATACCTTCGAAATTGTGGACACCCTTCCTGAGGGTTCCAAGGTTCTTATGCCCTTTGATTATGACCCGGCCAGTGAACCTGAAATTCAACCTATGGCTACCGCATGGCTCAGGCATTGCTTTGAAAACAATTTGAAAGTCTATATTGTCGCTCTGTGGCCCATCGGGCAGAACATGGCCGAAGATACACTCACCAAAATTCTGGCTGAATATCCTGAGAAGGTTTATGGCCGGGACTATGTAAATCTTGGATACAAGTCGGGCAACCAGGGCGTCATCAACGTTATGCTTACAGATATAGGCAAATTATTCCCTACAGATGTAAACAACACATCCCTTGACAAAATTCCCATGATGAAGGGCGTCAAGAATCTCAAAGACTTCGACCTGCTCATTAATATTTCAGCGGGATTCCCCGGTCTTAAAGAATGGATTCAATTCGGCGCCGATCCAGCCGGTGTGGATATCATTGGCGGCTCAACCGCGGTTCAGGCGCCGCTGCTTTATCCTTACATTCCTAATCAGCTCAACGGTCTTCTTGGCGGATTGAAAGCGGTGGCGGAATATGAGGAGTGCCTTGACAGAAAACTTTGCGACAAGAAATGCAAAGGAAACCAGAATTGCATAATAGAATGCAAACTGGAATTACGACCGAGAAATAACGGCAAAAGAAGGATGGGCGCTCAAGCCATTGCCCACCTTGTAATTATGCTTTTTATAACCATTGGCAACATTACATTTTTTATTGACCGCAGACGGGAAAAACGAGGTCAATAGGTAATAGGTGGAGAGATAGGCCAATGACAAAGTCGACAAAAATTATTATCGGCGCGGTGATTATCGGATTGATCCTCGGGTTCCTGCTATTTCGAGCGGCAACAGGTAAAATGATCGCTCCGTGGCCCAAATATGAAGAAGTACATACCATTACAAAGATCACCGACGATAACGGCATCCCATTAAAAGGTGAAGCCGGAGAAAATATCGTTACCCAAAAACGCCTTTCCTTCAAAGGCTTCTGGACCTGGATTGCCGCATTTCTTACCCTTTCGATCTTGAGCTTCCTTTATGATGACAATCCATTTTACAAATTCGCCGAGCACTTGTTTGTCGGAGTTTCCGCTGCCTACTGGATGGTTCTTGGCTTCTGGTCTACTATGTTACCCAACCTGCTTGGAAAGTTGATGCCCAACTTCATTGCCCATATCGGCCTTATTGAAGGGTTGGAGGGCAACAAGATCGAACTGATATATATTCTGCCCCTTCTTCTTGGAATAATCCTCCTTATGAGACTTTCAAACAAAGCCGGCTGGATCAGTAGATGGTCTCTGGCTTTTATTGTTGGAACTACAGCGGGCTTGAATTTCGTCCAATATCTCTCCTCCGATTTTATGCTTCAAATTTCCCAATCTTTCAAACCTCTTATTGTTATTAACAGCATCGACCCGGTGATCTCCACAAACCCGATAATCTGCACATTTTCAAATATTCTTATCTTTGTTGGCGTTTTCTGCGGTCTGATATACTTCTTCTTCTCTGTTGAGCACAAAGGTTTTTTCGGCATAACAAGCCGTCTTGGAATCTGGATTTTAATGGTAAGCTTTGGCGCGAGCTTTGGCTTTACAGTTATGGGACGGGTGGCGTTATTAGTAGGGCGACTGGAATTTCTCTTTGGTAACTGGCTTGGATTTATGTAACCGATTTTCTATTCTCAAACCTGTCCAGACTGATACCCATCAATAAAAAAAGCTTTATCTAATTTTGGAGGGCAAATGGCTTTCTTAAAAGAATCTTGTTTTTTTGCCTTATTAACTCTTGCCCTGGCCGGCTTTCTGTTTGCTGTGGGATGTAATGACGGGAGCGGAGGTCTTTTGAAAGACACCCTTCCGGATCAAGAGGACGTTTATCCACTTGGCGAATATTATGATCCGGGGTCTCCTGGCCCTTATAAAGTCGGTGTTACAACCTTCACTCTGGTGGATCATTCCCGGGGGACCCTCCTTGGCAAAATGCCCAGAACCCTCCTGACAGAAGTCTGGTATCCCATTACCATGCCTGACGGCAAAATAAATACTCTCGGCGATATGATTGGAGAGCTTCCATATTGGACCCCTGATATCCTGGAGGTTTTTTATGGAGAAAACTGGGAGGAGTTTCTGGCTATTGAAACCTCGGCTTTTCGGGACGCTGAACCTTTTATTCCCGAACACCCTTTTCCTGTAATCTTCTTTTCTCATGGCTTAACCGCCCTGCGCTTCCAAAATTTCACTCTCTGTGAACACCTAGCCGGCCATGGTTTTTTAGTGGTGGCGCCGGATCATTTCGACAACACGGTTTTTTCAAACATCCCCGGCCATTTCACCTGGTTTAATCCCATCTCCACTGTCACTTCCGAAATACAACGCCCAAGAGACATTGCCTTTCTGGTTAAGTATCTCAAGGCTCGATCCTCTCAACCCGGCACATTTCTCGGACCTTTGGTTGACCCGGAAAGGTTTGAGAGGATCGAG
>CAYSHR010000255.1:0-5772 GCA_964430795.1 uncultured bacterium | reverse complement strand
GAAAGGCCAATAGCCGCGTCATTACCGCCTATTTTGCCAAGGGCGTTTGCCGCCTCAATACGAATTTCAGGAGTGTCGTATTTTGAGAAAGGACCCTTGCCATCGAGTAATTCCACCAGGTATGGCGCCATCTCCGGATTTTTGGTTGTGTTAATATCCATAATCAGTTTGTTAACAAACTCATTCTCGAAATTCAGGTCTCGAAGGTTGTCCACAATTTTCTGCACAGCTCCAGGTCCGCCAATGTGTAGAAACGCCCTGTACGTCTCTTCCACTACATTATCATCCGGATCAGTAAGAAAGGGCATGAGCCGCTTGAGGCTCTTAACATCGCCAACCTCTCCAATCACTGAGATAAAAGCAATTCTGAAATTGCCGGCCATCTCCTCTCTCAGTTCCATGTATAATTCGGACAACGCCTCTTTTCCTATCTCCTTTAAAATATCTATTCCAGTAGCAATCTCCTTGATTCCCTCAGCGCTGTAAATCATGTCGATGAGTTCCGGTACAGCGTTTTTTCCCATCCGGCTCAACATGGTTTTGGCAACATCCATGGTTTTCCGGTTTTTACTTTGCAACTCGGTGATCATCTTTTTTATGGTGTTTGGCTTGGCAATGTTGTTTATGGTCATCCTCGATTGCCTGGCAAGTTTAATTCCACTTTGTCCGTCGGATTCACTTTTTGCGTCAATGGATTGAATTATGTTCATGGCTTTGTCATAATCACCCTTGGCGATATGGACCTGAGCTGTTTTTTCAAGGCCTTTAGCCAGGGCGCCAAAAACCTGTGGATCATCCTCAACCAAAACTTGAGATGACATTTTATCGCTAATCTCGTTATGAAGATCGTACATAGTGTAATCCACCGATTTTTCAGCGATCTGGGCAAATTGCATGGCCGAAGCCACACGGCTTTATGGATCTTCAACGTGTAGTGTCTGGGAAAGTCGAGCAAGAATTTTATCGGATATTTCCGAGTTCTTGGTGTATCTCAGGTTGGTTACCATGGTGGCCAGGTTGCTCACTTTATTCAGGGCGCCAATTTCCAACTGGGAAATAATGTTTGCCTTCTCCAGAAGATCATCTACGTTTAACTTGTTTAGCTTCCTGGTAAGCTCGTCGCTCATTTTAGTCTTGATGACAACATCCTCAAGAATCATTTCCGATGAAATAATGATGTGTCTTAGCCCTATTCTTTTTAATGTCCGCGCGATGTTCTTATTAGTGACAAATTCTTTGGCTGGTTTATTGAAAAATTCCAAAAACTTATTTAGCTCTTGAAGGTTAACGCCCTTTTCGATGTTCAGAGTGCGCACATTTCTTTCTGACAGGAAAAAAATAAGGGACTGGATAAAGTCCTTCTCCTGGCTTGCAAGGGATAAAACAGCTTTGTTGATCTGAATATTTCCCTGCACCGAAACACACTCAAGTTCACGGTATGTTCTTAGCCACTTGGAGATATGGTCGAATGTGGATTTTACCTTTTCAACAACTATTTCGTTAGTGATAGGGTATTGCTGCATTTTACCTAAGGAGGTCATTATTCCTTCCAAAACAAAAAGAGCCTGAGTTTCCTCCTGGGTGCTCAGAGCCCTTCTTGAAGAGTCGCTTATAACGATATTGCCGCGAGTTCCTTCAGGTTCCATTTTTCCTACCTGCAAATTGGGGAGTTGATAAACGGTAACTATCTGAAATATTTTCAATGATGCCATTAGAACCAGAAAAGTTTCAACAAGAAAATCCTAAAAACAGTTCTTTTGGTAGGATTGAATAAGAAGTAAAAATAATCTTCAAGAGCCTAATAATGAATAAAAATGTAATTTTCATACAAAAAAAGGGTTAGACCCATAAAGACCTAACCCCAAAAATTATCTGGCACGGGTGGCAGGAGTCGAACCTGCGACCTGCGGTTTTGGAGACCGCTGCTCTGCCAATTGAGCTACACCCGCAAGTGGAGGATTAGTTAGCATGATAGCTTTTGTATGTAAATAAAAAAAACCGTCACTCAGAACAAAATAGCATTACAGGCGCCGGGCTTCATCGGGCTCAAAGGGGATCGTCGGCTTGGTTCCGATCACAGCCAATGGTGCCTGGTGGTCAAAAATTATCTCTCCATCGGTCTGTTTCACAATAACGGTTTTTCCATCTTTACCAAGAGTTGTCATTAGGGTTTTGCCATCAGATTTGATCTTGCCCATTTTCCATAATTCAGGGGTCATATTGGAAAAGAGAAATCCTTTTGTTGAAAACTTGAAAACTACGTTAGCGTCAAGGGCTGCTTGTACGATAGTCTGACCCCCATCTCCAGTTAATGTAGACCGGCCGGGAAATTTGCCATTAAACAGAACCCTGGCCACTAAACCCCCTGAGTTTAAAATCAGTTCCCGATTGTCAGCCATGGAGACCATGATGTACTTTGAGTCAGCGTCGATTTTCAGATTCCCTCTAATATCATGGATGGTGATCTCCTGTTTGTTTCCGGCGCCTTTTATATCAACATCGGACGTGACTTTCTCAATCCATACATTGCCCTTTTCTGAAATTACTTTGAGCAAGACCAACTCAGGGCAGAATATGAACATATCCGTATGAAGAAACATCTTGCTTTTATACTTGACAAGAATGTCAAGATTCTTTTGCTCCTTATTAAAAACCACATCAATTTCCGGGATGCCTTTTTCCTTTTTGAAAAAGGTCGGGAGGTTTGAGAATTTATTGACTTGAAGATAAATTTTGTCGTCGGGAGATGGAAAAATTCTCGTTATTCCCAAGGGATTATTTATTGTAAAGGTGCCTTCTATTCCTTCGATTATGTAATTTTCCTCAGTTTCATGACGATAATCTCTAAATCCAAAATAGTAAACGCAGGTACATGTTACTACCATTGACGCGACTATTATTATAAGAACTGTCTGTTTTTTCATGTTTATGGATTGCTCGATGTTACCTGGACGAAATCAATATCTTTTTTTAATGAGCCTCACTTAAAGAGGAATTACTCTATTGTATCGTATCTGATAAATATATTTCAAGCTCATTCCACAAGTTATCGATTCCGGATTTGTTTTTTACCGATACGGTAAAATAATCCTTTGGAACAAGCCCATAGTTCCTTTCTACTTTTCTAGCGAATTCATTTCTTTGGTTCTTTTTCAATTTGTCAAATTTAGTAAAGACAAGAATTCGATGCTTGTCGTTTTTTTCAAGATAATCAAAAAGCCGCCCGTCCATGTCGCCGATTTCTCTTCTGGAATCCACAAGACAAACAACCAGGCGAAGGCTTTTTCTGGTGCGAAAATATTTATCCATCATGGGCGCCCACGTTTTTTTTACACTCTTTGCTACTTTTGCGTAACCATACCCGGGCAAGTCAACAAAATGGAATGAATTATTTATGAGAAAGTAGTTGATGCTCTGAGTTTTACCAGGAGTTGAACTGGTTTTTACAAGTTTTCTTCTATTAAGAAGCGCGTTCATTAAAGAGGATTTGCCCACATTTGAACGACCGGCAAAAGCTATTTCAGGCATCAACTCCTCCGGGTACTGATGTTGGTCAAAAGCGCTAATGACAAATTCGGCGGATTTTATTTTCATACCTTACCCTGTGGCGTAAGCGTGAAGACCACTTAAAAGCAGATTAACACCGAGGAATGTAAAAACAACGGAAATAAATCCGATAATGGAAATATATGCCGATCTCTTCCCCGTCCAGCCTTTAGTGATTCTGGTATGGAGGTAAAGAAGATATATTATCCAAGTTACAAGGCTGGCTGTCTCCTTTGGGTCCCATCCCCAATATCTGCCCCATGCCTGGTTGGCCCATATGGCGCCGGTTACAATTATCAAGGTCATAATGGGAAAAGCCACCATTATTGATCGATATGCCATTTCGTCAATTTTGGAGCTTTTGGGCAAAGCCTTTAGAAAAGAAGGGTGGACCATATCCACAATAATAAAGAGAAAAGAGAAGAACCAGAAAGCGGCAATCAACGCGAAGGTATAGGGATTCGCGGTTATGGAAATATTGCTGTTGTAGAAAAAATTATAAACCAGAAGAATTAAAAGGAGTGTATAAAACAACATTGCCGACCGAAAAGCCAAACGAGATACTCGGGAGGCTTTACCACCGGAGGGCGGCCTGGAATATACACAGAAAAAAGAAGAAATCACAAATCCCAACATGGTTAAAAAAGAAAGAGCTCCTATTGTCCCTAGGTTGATCTGTTCAAATTGAGGAGGATCAAAAGTTCCGGGAATATATATCTTTTCCGTTACGTCATTAATCTTTTCAACGGCTGTAAGTTTAAATTTAAAAAATAACGCCTGCCCTTTTGATGCCGCGAGAAGCCCGAAAACATTGATTACCGAAGCAGTGGCAAATATATGATTGAAGGATGTGCCCAACTTAAACAGTAAAAGCATGGAAAAGCCAAAAGCAACCAGAAAAGCGGCATATCCGATCGACGCGGTGGCAACATGGATATGGAGCCAAATGGACTGAAGGGCGGGCACCAGTGGCAAAATGGCCTTGTCAGGCGATAAACTTGCCAGACCCATGGCTACCAGAGCAACAGGAACAATAAAGGCGCCGGCAATCCGAATCTTATAGATAGTCTCAACGATAATATATACAAGGACGATTCCCCAGGCAAAAAAGACCAATGACTCATACATGTTTGTAAAAGGAGGGTGGTCCAGTCCGGCCGAATACCATCTAAGCCCCAACGCCACTGTTTCCATAAAACAGCCCGAAGCCGCGGAGAATATTCCAACAAGCCAGATGGATTTTGCCCTGTATCCGATATAGGTTACATAGGCCACAGTTGAAATCAGGTAACATGCCACGGCGAGGTTGAAAAGACTTAGTTCAAGGTTATTTATTGTATAGTCGAGTAATAAAATGATTATTCCTTTGATTTCTCTTTCGGTTCACCCAAGACACCATCGATTATTGTGGAAATATCTTCCAGTTTACCTTTCAATCTTGGCCAGGCTTTAGTTGAGGCGCCGGTTAGAACCACATTTTCGTTATCAATTCTTATAGCCGCTCTTCTAAAAGGAGCGAAGGCGCCGGCGTAAAAGCTGAGCAATAAAGCCGCGAATATCAGGAAACTGCCGTACAGTACGTAACTTGCCCCTGGGTTTACAACTACTTTCAGTCCTGTGGCATAGGTTGATTTATAACCCTTAAAGCGAAAAGTAAAGTGCCCTTCTCTGCTTTTGTCAAGATCAGGGGAGTCCAGGAAAAGATCAAAGGGCTCAGGTTGTCCATCTGTTCTGAGTATGGCTATTTTAACCCCGGGACTATTATCTTCTTTGCCGGCAATATCGCCAAGAACCATAAATCCGATCAACCCTTCTGTCTCAATCTCCTTTTCCGAACCTACCGTCTTGATTTTTTTTACGAACTCAGAAGTCTGAAGGGTCTGGCCGATCGTAGCGGAAATGATTTTCGCCTGGCCATTAGCACGCCTTATTACCTCCACCTCTCTTGTTGTTCCTGTTTTCTGGAAACTGGACTGGAAAAACCGGAATCCTTTGTGTTCAAGGGGATTATTTACCTCTATTACTTTCTCTTTAATGGTTTTTCCTTCTGAAATTATTGCAAGCTTTGATCTATATTCCTTTACCCTGCTTGTGCCTTTGTAATGTTCAACTTCAAAATTTTCACATCTTACAGAAAAGGGCAGGGCATAGGTTCTATCCGAACAGACGCCATGGGACTCAGTAAAAAGATTTGTTTCAGAGTTTTCGGCAATAGTCATCCGCCCG
>CAYSHR010000254.1:0-5815 GCA_964430795.1 uncultured bacterium | reverse complement strand
ATGAATAAAAAAGACAAGAAACCAGGAAGAACCACAAAGCAAAGAAAAGCAAAATTGTGCAAGCACCTCTTGCACAATTGCCCGTTGGCTATGTTGATCTCTTAGAAGACTTGAAAAAAAAGATTCAAGCCGCCCGAATCAAAGCCGCTCTTTCCGTGAATCGCTGACTAGTTTTGCTCTACTGGCGTATAGGCAAAGAAATTCTCGTGAAACAAGAGCACGCGGGATGGGGGACGAAGATCATTGACCGCCTTTCGACCGATCTCAGACGGGCATTTCCGGAATTAAAAGGTTTTTCCCCACGGAATCTCAAATACATGCGCAAATTCGCAGAGAATTACCCTGTTGAGCAATTTGTGCAAGAGGTGCTTGCGCAAATTACTTGGTATCATAATTTGACCCTGCTTGAGAAGGTGAAAGAGCCAACGAAACGCGAGTGGTACATCCAGGCAACCATTGAATATGGTTGGAGCCGAAATGTCCTTGTTCATCAAATTGAAAGTGGATTATACCATCGCCAGGGCAAAGCTCTAACGAATTTTGAGAAAACACTCCCTGCACCTCAATCCGAATTGGCTCAACAGATCATAAAAGACCCGTATAAATTTGATTTTCTTGGCATTGGGCGTGAAATGGCAGAGCGTGAATTAGAGAAAGGGTTAACGGGACATATTCGCAAGTTTCTTTTAGAGCTTGGTGTCGGGTTCTCTTTTGTAGGAAGCCAACACCATCTTGAAGTTGGCGGGGATGATTTTTATATTGATCTCCTTTTCTACCATCTGCACTTACGTTGCTACGTCGTTATTGACCTCAAGGTTCGTGAATTCAAACCGGAATACGCTGGTAAAATGAATTTTTATCTCTCCGCAGTGGACGACCTGTTGCGCCACCCAGATGACCAACCATCCATTGGCATTATTCTGTGTAAAGGAAAGAATAAAGTTGTCGCGGAATATTCTCTTCGGGACATCAAAAAGCCTGATGGCGTTACTTCGTTTCAAATTGCAGAGTCTTTGCCGGAAGAACTACAGGGCAAACTGCCAAGCATCAAAGAACTTGAATTAGAATTAAAAGAGACTGAAAAAAAGACCGATCTAAAATGAATCGACCTTTTAAACTGAATTTTCCTGAGAATCAGTTGGAATCCAAATAGGTTCCCCAAATAAGTTAAATAAGTTCCGTCCGAATATATGCAACTACAGCCATGTCGCTTTACTCCTAATAAAGCAAAATATAATTCCACGAAATCTGTCATTTTCCCTGGGGAAAAATCTACCTCCCTGCGTAAAACCCGCAAAAACAGCAAGTCAGACATAAAACGACAAAGGGAAATATTTTAGTTGACAGAAGTATTGGAAGCTAGTATGCTGATATTTCAACACAAAGGTGTGTGGATTGTGTTGGGTTTAAATTTTATATGATTACTTTATCGTTTATTGGTGAGGATTGCCATGGGTCCAAGATCATTATTGATAATAATTTCAATGTTTATTGCCGCTCTGAGTTTATCCTGTTCCATGGAAAAAGGCTCTTTAGGAGAGGAAAACATAATTGAGCAGAAGCGTGTAAATCTGGTAAATGAGCAAGCGCCTCTCATTAATGAGGATATTCTGAAAGACATAGTGGACAATACCATGGCGCCCTACCAGCCTACTATGGAATTTTCCAGGATAAAGATGATCCACATCGCGTCTGTCGATCCTCCGCCGGCGCCGGGGCACCCCCTGGACCTTCAGGCCACTTCCTTTGCTTTTATTGGGGATTCTTTATACGGCGCGCATATTATTATCACCTACAATTATTGGAGAGACACGGTATATGGCGGGATTGAGGTTATCAATATTGATGATCTTGAAAAACCCGTTATCGTTTTCTCAAAAAGTTTTCCTGACAGAGAATTTTCCGACATAGCCGTAGATGGGAATTACGCCTACGCTGTGGGAAATCATCTTCAAAAAGGCGCTTTTCTGCAAAAAATCGATCTATCAAATCCTACGCAACCCCGAATGATGGATATGGTCGAGTTTAACGGGTACAGCGCCACCAGCATCGTTCTTGAAAACCTTATTGCCTACATTGTAGTTGGCGACAACCTTGGCATGCTGGCTGTTGACGTTTCCGGATCTGATTTTTCCCTGGTGGATCAGGTCTATCTTCTTGACCACGCAACTTATGGGTTAAGATATTTGGGGCGTACATATGTTCTTGGCGGGTCAGGAGATTTCGGAATCCATAGAACAAGAAACGGCCGTCTTGATTTTCTTGTTCCTCTGTCAGGGGGACCGGCGACTTCCCCGGCCAGAATGGTCTTTTCCGGCGACAAGTTATATACAAACGCCCAATTTTCGGGCCTTTCCATCATCGATATTCGCGGCGCTTTTGCCACTCTTGTCAGCCAGGCGCCTGTTGGCGGCACCGGCAATGGAATCGCCGTTAACGGCAACATAGCTCTTTTGGCTCAAGGGCAGAAAGGGCTTTTGGCTTACGATATTCATGACTCCACTGATCCGGCTTACCTTGGCTATTTTGACTTTACAGACGACAGGGGCAGTGCGAACAATCTCCGTATCAAGGTTACAAAAGGGGAAATCTTTGCTTTGCTCAGTGATGGGCTTGGAGGATTTCGGATACTGAAAATAGTCAATCGGTTGCAACTATCGGCTTTTCAGCAAATCAATCCCGCTATCCATTTATACGATACGGCCATGATCGTAAAACCGGCATATATCGAAATCCCCTTGACGATTCCGGTAACAGAAGGGCACGCCCTATCCGGGTCCGCCTGGTTAAAGTTTGACAGCCAGGTTACATGCCATTATCAGGGTCATGGATCAAGTTACGATTTTGTGGAATGTTCTGACGATTCATTGCCGGGGCAGACTTTATTCACCACATATAAAATTGAGTTGGGCATGGATAATGACGGCGTCTCTGATCATCCTGTGACTGTAATTGAAGTGAGTTTACAAGAAAGAAACCTGTAGGCAATAACGAAATTTTCTATTCCCCCTCTTTCTCTTTTACAGTACCGACAATTTTATTTTGAACAAAAACTCCGACGATTCCAAGACCAATCCAGAACCAGATAATGGTGAAATAGACCTTTGCCTCACTCATTGCGGCGCCTGTGAAAATATTCAGAGGGTTTATGGTTTTGTAAAAGATGGAAACCGTTCCAACCACTATATTCCAGCTTCCAAGAAAAGCCGTAAAGAAGATAAGAACCGCCTTTTGAAGAACCAGCCCGGCCACGCCTCCCCCAATGGCGGCCATGGCCATTACAAAGCCGGAGCTCTCGTTCCCGATAATTCCGAAATATACCGAAACAAGAAGAACTCCTCCAAGGGCGCCGATAAAAAAGACGCCGAGCATATAGAGAGTTACAGCCAATATGGCGCCTATGGCGCCGCCGGTTACACCGCCAATCAGAAGAGAAATCGTTTCTCCCTGGGCAAGATAATTGGCGCCGGCCATTCCCATAAAAGCGCCGGCGAAAAATCCTGTCAGCCCAAGAGTGATTTTAAAAATTTTATACCCGTAAAAACAGAAGATGATTCCCAGAACAAGAAAAATCACCGCGACAATTTTATCATTTTGAGCATAAAGCTCTTCGAGGCCAAACACAATTGCACCAAGATGTTGTTATTACGGCGAAGTTATTATGGGGCAGCCTTTGAAGATTTGTCAAATATGGACAAAAAAATAATCGTTCAGTTACAAGGGGGCCTTTTGGAAAAGCGGGGACATGTACTTGTTACGTGTCCCCTGATTTTTCCTTGTCACTGAACGATTACGACAAAAAAAGGATATGGTAATGAAAATGGGCTGAATCTATGGTAAACTGATTAATTGAACTTAATTTGATGGAGGAAAAAATGAAGTACATGAGAATATTTTTGCTGCTGCTGCTGGTTGTTACGGCTCTGGGTTTGGCAATAACCAGTTGCGACGACGACGACGACGATGACGACGACGACGCCACGGATGACGACGACGATGATGATGATAGTGGCGATGATGATGATGACTTTGACAATTTCGACGCCAGTTGTACTGTGGAAGAACTATGTATGGCAGGTGAAGAGTGCGGTGAGTGGACAACTCTTGATGAGTGCATGGCGGCAACGGAGCCGGCCCTGGAAGCCTGCGCTGACGCTGAAGGCTGGGTCCAGTGTTCCTGTGACTGCATGGACAACTTTGCGGACTGCGATGAAATGAAAAATTGCGGTTTGGACTGCACCCTGGACTTCTGCATATAGAATAGTATTAACGGCGGCGGCTTGAAAACAAATAATGGCGCCTTTTTCGAGGCGCCTTTTTTTATCCTCTTTCGAGAATCATGGCTGTGCCGCATCCTCCGGCACCGCACGCGGCCACAAGGCCAAACTCCTTATCTTCCCGTATCATTCTATTGGAGCAGGTGGTAATCAATCTGCCTCCTGTGGCGCCAAAGGGGTGCCCCAGGGATAAGGAGCCGCCAAGGGTGTTGAGCTTGTCAAAATCGATCTTGCCCACGGCCTTTGATTTACCAAGTTTTTCTTTGGCGAATTCATTGCTTTCCAAAAGTTGAATCACCGCGAGCATTTGCGCGGCAAAGGCTTCGTGAATCTCAAGGACTCCAAGGTCTTTTAATGTGAGTCCCGCTCTGTCAAGGGCAATGGGCGTGGCGTAAGCCGGACCCAGAAGAAGCTCTTCAAGAGGGTCGGTTCCCACGTAGGCGTATGATCGAATATATGCTTTGGGCTTAAAACCCAGTTCCTTCGCTTTATCTTCCCCCATTAGAAGCACAGCCGACGCGCCGTCTGTAAGAAAAGAGGAGTTGGCCGCGGTGACAGAGCCGTATGATTTGTCAAAGGCGGGTTTAAGCTTGGCCATTTTTTCAACCGTGGAGTCGGCTCTTGGGCCGTTGTCCTTTGTCACCGGTTCAAAATTGGGCGGTTGGATCACTGCTGCAATCTCGTCATCCAGAAGCCCGCTCTTTTGAGCTTTTATAGACAACTGATGGCTTCTGGCGGCAAACTCGTCCTGGGCTTTTCTTGTAATGCTCAACCGTTTTGAAAGACGCTCCGCGTTTTGCCCCATGGATAATCCTGTGGAAAACTCGATGATGCCCGGAGCGTCGGGTTTTAGATCAGCGGGGCGCGCCTCCTTGAATATCTGAAAATAATCCTTCGGCCCTTTTGCTCTTTGCGCGGCAATAAGCATCTGGCGAATTTTTTTCTGGTAGCGAATCGGAACATCGGACATGGTTTCGCAGCCGCCGGCGATAACCACGTCGGAATTTCCTCGACAGATAAGGTCGGCGCCGTTTGACGCTGCCTGGTTGGCTGAAATGCAGGCTACGGTTACAGTATAGGTTCTTACCTTATCAGGCAGGCCGGCGCCTATGCAAACCTCTCTGGCCACGTTGCCGGTTTTTGGATCAGGAACAACAATGCCGTAAATAAGATCATCCACAAGGTCAGGATCAAGGCCGGTTTTGTTCATAAGGCCCGAGACGGCAAGACGCCCAAGATCATAAGCCATAAGATCGTGAAAGTTCGTGCCCGAGCGCGCAAATGGGGTTCTGACGCCGTCGATAATCGCCACCCGTTTTTCTTTTGAGACCGGGGCTTTTCTTTTGGCCATGTTTTTGTCCTCGAATTAAAATCCATACAGAAAACATAGGGAAATCAAAATAGCATCACAAGGGGTTTTGGGGCAAATTATTTTTATCTATTCCGGTATCTATTCCGGGGACACAATACTTATCTTTTTTCTATTCCGGGGACACAATACTTATCTTCTTGACAGACCAAAGGGCAAAGAGTATCCT
>CAYSHR010000253.1:0-5816 GCA_964430795.1 uncultured bacterium | reverse complement strand
CTCCTGACTTAAAGGGCAGGCACAGAGGCCTGCCCCTACCGGCGGTGTCGGTCATGGACAACGAGTGGGGTAGATCAAGCCTTTTGATTGCCCACGAATAACAATTAATGAATGTTACCGGAGCTTATCTTAGCGCCATTCGGTCGTGTCCCCCGATTCTATGTCACTAAATGATTACAATCCTGATAATGATAGCTCTTTTTTACTTTGAAGGAAATGGGAAGATGAGGTAGTTTGATTTTTCATAATTCTGTTAACTTTATTTTTCTTACAAACGAGTTGCCTGGTGGAAAAGAGTTCGGAAAATAAGAAGGGGTCATATGGGGGATTGGCGGCCATTTTTCTCTCAGTGGCAACCATGATTGCGTTGGTTTTGCTGAACGACCCGGAGAAAATCTGGAATATTCTACTTGCCGGCGTTACTCCTCAAATAATATTCGCCTCCTTTTTAGTCGTTCTGGGGCACATCTGCCTTGGCGCTGAGCGGTTCAGGCAGGTTTTAAAAGCTATGGGCACGCCTATCTCTTTTTCCGAAAGTGTCTTAATAAGAATGGGCTGCTCCCCGCTGAAATTCATAATCCCATTAAAAGCCGGGGAGTTGGTAAAACCTCTATATTTGCAAAAACGCCACCACCTGCCCTTCGCCTCCGGTTTGAGCGCCATCATTTTTGAAAAACTCACTATACTGATCGCGGTGGCGCCCTTTTTATTTGTCGCGGCTATTCTTTCGGGAAAAATATATTTCATAGGATGGGCGGCTCTGGTGTTTCTCTCCACTATTCTTCTTTTTCTGCCCATCTTCCGAAGATTTCTTTTAAAAATCACCTCGGTTTTCGGTAAAAAAATTTACGGATTCGCAAGCAAACTTCTATCCAGTTTTGAAACGATCTCACCGGCAAAAGGGCTGATGATTACAGGTTACACGGTTGTTCTTCATATTATCGAAGTATACCTTTTTTTAGTTTGTTTTTCTGTAGCTGGGCTCTCAAGTTCCATGACGGAGACCTTTAATGGAATTGTTTTTGCCCAATTGTTCGGGTTTCTGCCCATATTCATATCCGGCATAGGAGGCAGAGAGGCCGCTCTACTGTTTCTGCTGGGTGATGGAACAAACCAAAGCATAATTGTCGCCGGAGGAATTCTCTTCTCTGTTTTTGGAAGGCTTTCGGTTCACTTCACAGGGCTTTTATGGATGCCCGCGTTTCTAACAAGAGTCTTTGAGAAAAAATCGTAACCGCCTTTTTTTTTACCTCAGAGCCGAGGGCTTTTGAACGGTCCAGGCGAACCCCCCAACTTCCGGACGCGCTCCATCTATCAATTTATATTTTCCTCTATTTATATCCACAATGACAAAGGCGCCCTGCTTTCGGTCAGGCGAGACAATTACCGCCAGCTTTGTTCCATCGTCAGACCACCTGACTCTGTAAGGTAATCGCAATGGTCCAGGCAGCTTTCCTTCCGCGGCGTCAAAAACAGTTCTCAGGGATTTGCCGGACTGATCGCACACAAGAACCTTGGAACCCGAGCAAATAGCCAATCGCCGTCCAGCTAAACTGAAATGAATATCTCTTACAACGCCGGGTCCTTTTACAATGGCTTTTAAGCCGGCATCAGGTGAAACCTCAGGGTGGGAAATATCCGGGATAACATGGGCGGCTACCAGGTTATTCTGTCCAAGAAACAGAGATCGATTGTCCGGTCCAAAAGTAGCCGCGCCCAAGTTACTTGCAATAGGACCGTGTCCGGACCCTTTGAACAGCAGATGCACATCATAAACTTCGCCGGCATTTTTAACTCGAAAAAGGGTTCTGGCGCCGTCTATCGAGAGATGAGGGTCTGATATCCTCTTTTTCATATCAGCCATAGTCGGCAAGAGTCCCTGGGAGGACAAAGAAAAATCATAAAGCCTGGAACGCTCTTTCTCATCACATACAAAGGAAAAAGAGCCGCCGGTCCATTCAGAGCCAACCTCATGGCAATTACCAGTGGATTTTGGATAGGAGATGGTCATTTCGGCAAGATCAAGGGAGGCGATTTTCCCCTTTTGCCCGTACCATAAATAGCCGGAAAATGGAGGTGATTTATCACAGCTTAAAAAAATGATAATGAAAAAAAATAAAAGGGCTGGAATTAAAATTGAGGCTTTTCTCATCTGACAACTATCGGCTCACGGGCCTTTCTGTCGGCTTCAGCTTTGGCGCTTTTCGCCTCTTCCTCTTTTGCCGCTTTTTCATAAGGGCATCCGCCCGGCGGCGGACCATCACCCCATGCCGGTTTTGGCGGCGCTGGAGTAAAGCTGACGTTCCCCATGCTTTTCAGTTCATTTAGAGTTTCATTTTGGGTGCGCTCCACCTTGCCAGCGCAGCTTGAGATGATCTTCTTGAGTTTTTTCGAGCCGCAATGTTCGCATTTTCTTTTTTTAAATCCCAAAAGCTCCAACAAAGAAGGCGTTTTGAACATCTTCTCCATCAAAGTGGTCACTCTCCCGCATTTTTCGCATTCATATTCATAAAAGGGCATTAGAAGCCTCCAAAATAAACTTCTAATACTAAGAGTGGGCTGAATCTCGGCCATTGTCAAGTAAGGCGACTTTGAATTCCAGGAATTCCGGTGAAATTATTCGCAGAGTTCCTCTTCAAGGTCCTGTTGCGTCATGCAGCAACCTCTGCCATCCATTGTGCAGGGATTACATCCTTTTACTCTGCTTTCCTCACAGGAGACTTCAAATGAAGGGCAGGTTATGGCGGGGATTGTCGCGTCACACTCTCCTTCGGGACAATCAAGCTCTTCGGGTTCGCCCTGGTCACTTGGAGCACAGGATAAAACCATAAAAACGCTTATCAGGAAAACCGCAAAAGCCGCTAACATCTGGTAGACACAAGATACCTTCATAGGGCAACCGCCTTTCTTTAATTTACAACAAGCTTCACAAAGCCATGGTTTTTAAAGATCATATCCACGTTTTTGAAAGTATAATAACTTCTCGGCCGTTTTCTTGAAAAACTTGACACATGATGAATCAGTATTAACTTTTTAACAGTTGAGGTTAATTACTTTTACAACAACATTATACCATTGGAAAATTATTGGATTGATGGAAAACTGTTATGGAAAAGGGTAGAAAGATATGAGTTTGGACAAGTTGACGGTAAAATCAACAGAGGCCCTGGAAAAGTCTACGAGCCTTGCCAAAGAGCACGGAAACCAGGAGATCACCGGCGCTCACCTGTTTTACGCTCTTTTGAAACAACAGGGCGGTCTTGTAGGGCCGATTCTTGAAAAACTCGGTGTAAATGTAGATGCCATAATGGCGGATACGAAAAAGATTATCGACGCCCTGCCAAAAGTGAAGGGCGTCGACTCCTATGTCGGCCCTGAGTTAAAAGTCATTATAGAAGGAGCGCAAAGCGTCGCGAAGCAGATGAAAGATGAGTATGTTTCCACTGAGCATTTTCTGTTGGCTATTGCCGGCGGAGTCGGCGGGAAGATATCCAAACTTTTTCAGGCTCATGGAATTGTCACCGATGGCCTGCTCCAGGCTCTTATGGGGGTGCGAGGCAGTCAGAGGGTGAATGACCCTGATCCTGAAGGAAAATTCCAGGCTCTGGACCAATATACAGTTGACCTTACCGATCTTGCCAAAAGAGACAAACTGGACCCGGTCATCGGTCGCGACCAGGAGATTCGCAGGGCAATGCAGGTCCTTAGCAGAAGAACCAAAAACAACCCTGTTTTAATTGGCTCGCCGGGAGTTGGAAAGACGGCTATTGTCGAGGGTATTGCCCGGCGAATTGCCGATGGCGACGTTCCTGAGAGCTTGAAAAAGAAAAAAGTTCTTTCACTGGACCTTGGCGCCCTTGTGGCAGGGGCAAAATATCGTGGCGAGTTTGAGGACAGGCTCAAGGCTGTTCTAAAAGAAGTTATCGACGCTAAGGGCGATATCATTATGTTTATTGATGAGCTTCATACTTTAGTAGGCGCCGGCGCGGCTGAAGGGGCTCAGGACGCCGCCAATATGCTAAAGCCCGCCCTGGCCAGAGGCGTTCTGCGCTGTATTGGCGCCACCACTCTTGATGAATACAGAAAGCACATTGAGAAAGATAAAGCTCTGGAGCGCAGATTTCAGCAGGTTTATATTGGCGAGCCTTCAGAGGAGGACACCATCGCCATATTGAGAGGGCTCAAAGATAAGTACGAAGTTCACCACGGCATCAAAATTCAAGACTCGGCCCTGGCAGCGGCGGTCCGGCTTTCGGCCAGATATATTTCGGACCGATTTCTCCCGGACAAAGCCATCGATCTTGTTGATGAAGCCGCGAGCAAGTTGAAGATGGAAATCGAGAGCCTCCCGACTCCAATTGACGATATTCAGAGAAAGATTGTCAGGCTCCAGGTAGAGGAGCAGGCAAAAAAGATGGAAGGAAAAAAAGAGAGCGGGGAGAGCCTGGAAAAGCTCACTGAAGAAATAAACCTGTTACAACAAGAGTTGGACTCCATGCGGGCCAGGTGGGAAAAACAGAGAGAGATTCTTCTGCGGTTACGAAAGGGCAAAGAGGACCTGGAAAGGCTGAAAACCCGAAAGGTACACGTAGAGAGGGAGGGCAATCTCCAGCAAGCCGCGGAGTTGGAATACGGGCAGATACCGAAGCTTGAAAAGGACCTTGCCGACCTTGAGAAGGAGCTTAAGAAAGAGCAGAAAGAGGGTCTTTTTGTTAAGGAGGATGTTACCGGGGAGGAGATAGCCCAGGTAGTGTCCAAGTGGACCGGAATACCTGTTTCAAAGATGCTTGAGGCACAGAGCGATCGTCTTTTGAAAATGGAGCAGAGGATTCACCGGAGGCTTGTTGGCCAGGATGAGGCTGTCTCAAGGGTAGCCAAGGCCATAAGAATATCCAGGGCTGGGATTTCCGATCCAAACCGCCCAATTGGCGTATTTCTCTTTTTGGGGCCGACAGGGGTTGGAAAAACCGAGCTTGCCCGCTCTTTAGCGGATTTTCTGTTTGATGACGAAAGAAACATCATTCGCCTTGACATGAGCGAATATATGGAAAAGCACACTGTAAGCAGGCTTATCGGCGCGCCGCCGGGATATGTTGGATATGACCAGGGCGGACAGCTTACCGAGGCGGTTCGCAGAAGACCATACAGCGTTATTCTTCTTGACGAGATTGAAAAAGCCCACTCGGATGTTTTCAATGTCCTTCTCCAGGTTATGGATGACGGCCGGTTGACAGATGGGCAAGGGCGCACTGTGGATTTTCGAAACACCATCCTTATTATGACCAGCAACGTGGGAAGCCGGTTTATTCTGGAAATGGATGACAGGGGGGAAATCGAGAAACAGGCCAATCAGGCCCTGGCCGCCGCTTTTAAGCCGGAGTTTCTAAACCGCCTGGACGCAAACCTCATTTTTCATCGCCTCGACCTTAAGGACATTCGAAAGATCGTGGACATTCAGCTTGATCGCTATCAAAAGCTCCTTTCCCAAAGAGAGTTGGAACTTCAACTTTCAGATTCGGCCAAGGATAAACTTGCCAATATAGGCTTTGATCCGGCCTTTGGCGCGCGACCCCTGAAAAGAGCGATTCAGACCTATGTGATGGAGCCCCTTTCTGAAAAAATCATCTCCGGTAAAGTTGTTCCGGGCTGTAGAATCGAAGTGGATTACAACAGCGGGGAATTTACCTTTGATGAGGTGGTCTGCAAGCCGGTGATAGTCAAGGAATAGGTAAGGTTTGTAGAGCGCCATTGTTAAAGTTCCGTTTCACAACTTCCGCAAGTTTGCCCCACACCCTTTCCCCATTCGCCATCTTGTC
>CAYSHR010000252.1:0-5823 GCA_964430795.1 uncultured bacterium | reverse complement strand
GACGACGACGACGACTCAATATCTGACAGTGATGATGACGATGATGACGACAGTTGTTGCGGCTACTGAGTTTGTGAGTTTGGATGAATAAGCTGGATACTCGAAAGGTCTTTATAGAATGAACAACCAGGAAAAATATCCGGGCAATAAAAACGGCGCCCCCGGCGTTTACGAAAAACAGGCGCCTCCCACTTTTGGCGGCGCCGTTAATCCCGGCGTAAAAACAAGCGGGATGGCCATCGCTTCTCTTGTTCTGGCCATAGTGGGAGTTCTGACGGCGTTGCTGGGAATCGGGTTGCTGCTTCTGTTGATCTCATTGGTCCTGGGCATCGTGGCTCTGGTCAAAATAAATAAGCGACCCCATGAATTGAAAGGGATGGGATTGGCTCTTGCCGGCGTTATCATCTCTGGAGCGTCGCCTTTTGTAATCGGGGTTCTGGCCGCTATCGCCATACCGAATTTTATTCAATATCGCCACAAAGCTTATGACGCTTCGGCAATATCAGCGGGAATGAACGCGAGACTGGCTGAAGAGGTATTCTACGCGGAACATCCAAACGAGAGCAAACGCTATACTTCCGACCTTGGCGACCTTGTGGATATTGACAAAAATCTGCTGAATGATCCGGCTATCACTTTCGTCTTTTCCCATGCCTCCGAAAAAGGATTCACTCTCTATACCACTCACGCTCAGGGTTCAGGTAAAAAGCACACTTATACCAATTGAGACGCCCGGCTCTGTTTGGGGACAAAGGGCGCGGGGCCAAGACGTGACAAGATTATGAGGAAATGAAATTGGCCAATCCAACCAAAAAAACCGCTATTTCAATTTTCTACCTTCTCCTTTTTGTGATTTTATTATCTTTTGCCATAAGTTGCGGCAATGACGATGGCAACTCTTCCACAAGCTCACATCAGGCAGATGATGACGACGATTCGGTGGGCGATGATTCCCAGGACGATGATGATGATGATTCCCAGAACGACGATGATGATGACGATACGGAATTTGACGACAAGGAGTTATCTGACTACATCGAAAAGGAGATGAAAAATGGGCACATCCCGGGATTGGCCGCCGCGTTGATACTGGATGGAGAACTTTTTTGGACAAAAGGTTTCGGGTGGGCTCACATCAAACAGGAGCGCCCGGTCACTGATGATACGATTTTCATGGTGGCTTCAGTCTCAAAAACAATAACCGCCACCGCTCTGATGCAGCTTTTTGAGGACGGGCTTTTTGACCTGGACGATAAGATCAATGACTATCTTCCATTTGAAGTGAATAACCCCAACCATCCCGAAACAGCCATCACTTTCCGTCATCTCTTTACCCATACATCCTCCATAAAAGACCAGTGGGCGATCCTGGAGGCTCATTATGTCCAGGGCGACTCACCCATCCCTTTAGGCGACTTTATGGAAGGTTATCTGGTTCCTGGCGGCGATTACTATTCTCCGGGCAACTATTACTGGTACGAACCTTTAGGTAAATGGAATTACTCAAATGTGGGTGCGGCCCTAATTGGATATCTTGTTGAAGTCATCTCCGGGCAACCTTTTGACGACTATTGCGACCAGAACATTTTTGACGCCCTGGGGATGACAGATACCTCCTGGTTTCTGGCGGATTTGGATGTGGATGAAATCGCCATGCCCTACTTATATATCGCCTTGACAAAAACATGGACGCCTTACGGCCATTATGGCTTTCCTGATTATCCCGATGGACAACTTCGCGTAAGCGTCAGCCGGCTTGCCAAATTCCTTATCGCCTACATCAACGGCGGGCAGTATGAGCAGGCGCGAATTCTGAAGGAGGAAACTATTGAGGAAATGTTTAATATTCAATATCCGGATATCGAATCTACCCAAGGCTTGATCTGGTATTATTCAACTTTGGGCGATCATACTCTTGTTGGCCACAATGGCGGCGATATGGGAGTTGGCGCGGAAATGTTTTTCCGCCCTTCAGATGGCGCGGGTTTTATTGTCTTGATGAACACTGACTGGACCTTTGTGTCGGAAAAAGCCGTTACCAATATTGAAAAAAAGCTGTTGGAAATTGCCGACGGGTTATAGCAATCCGTTTTTAATTTTGATATAGGAGTCAACATGAGAAAAGCAATTACTTATCTGATCGTATTGGCGGTGGGGCTTACGGGATTTATTTTTTTGGAATTGGCGCCAGGTGGCTTGTCGCCGGCCATGGCTGGGCCTGGAGGCAAAGGTTGCACAAAAACCCTCGATCCTCTGGCAAGACTTAAATCCGGAAATCTTTTCCAGGAGACCTTTAATAACAATGATTGCGCCTGGATTATCAAGCACCCTGAATATGTCCATATGAAGGGAGGCGAACTGGTGGCCTCCTCTCCTGGAAATACCAGAAACAAGGCTGAACTTCCGTTAAACCTGTCGGTCTTTAATGATTTTGAGATTGAGGTTACCGTAAAATGGAAATCGGGAAACAAAGGCTCGGGCAATGGCTTTGAGTATATCTCCTGCTCCAAGGAGAGAAAGGATTTCACTATAAACGCCCAGGGCAGCCTGAGCGCCTCAACCTATCATGTGGATGCCCGGAAATATGTTGATGAAATTCCCTGGGCTCCAAACCCCGGTGTAAAGCAAGGGACAAAAGTCAATAAAATAAAGGTGAGAAAAGAGGCCGGTTACACAACTTTTTTTGTAAACGGTAAAGAGGTGGGGAAGACCAAGTTCGGAACAAACTGCGATATTTTTAATATAACCCTGTTCACCGATTCCCATACCGCTCATTATGATGACCTGAAAATCAATGTCTTTCGATGGAATGAGTAGCTGGGGTGTGGGACAAATTTGGAGATTTCATATGTCCAAAAAAGAGTTCCATGTTACACCTGTCGTGCCGGGGCGTAGAACGCCATCTCTCGTAGGGGCAAGGCATGCCGTGCCCCTACCGGCGAATTAAAAAAGACGCCCTTATCTTAGCGCCATTCTATAATTTCCCCTGGAAACCGTAGCAGGACATTTTTTCTCTCTTTACCAAAAGAGCCACACCGCCTTGTATCACTTCTTTCGCTGAGCTTTTAACTCGTTTATAACAGCCAATCCCTTCTGGAAAGTTTCGGGAAAATTTTGCGCTGTAATGCAAAGGCTTTGCAGAGCCGCTTCTAAATCCATAAAGGTGGTTTTGTCAGTTCCGGCGCCCATATCAATAAGCTTTTTGGCGAGGCCAAGAGTCAATGGCGGCAGTTTTAATATTTTTTCCACAAAAGCCTGACCACCGGCTTCAAACTCATCTTCTGTGAAAACCCTGGTAAGAAGACCCCAATCGTGGGCGGTTTTGGAATCGATCATATCTCCAAGCATAACCAACTCTTTTGCCCTTGCTATCCCCAGGGTCCTGGTCAGGCGGGTTGTGCCGCCGCAATCAGGCAGGAGGCCGAAGTAGATTTCCGGAAGACCTATTTCCGCGTCTTCTCTTCCTATCCGAAAATCGCAAGCCATGGCAAGTTCAGTTGCAAGGCCGCCGCAAAATCCGTGGATCATGGCCACCACCGGTTTTTCGATCTCTTCAACCTTGGTCATAACCACCTGGATTCTATGAGCCAGAACCCTGACATTCAGCCCAACCTGGTCAGGGTCCATCTGAGACAGGCCAACAAGGGTCGTTAGATCGATACCGGCGGCAAAACATTTACCCTTGCCTTGTAGTAAAATCAGGCTCACATCAGGATCCAAAGCCAGATCGTCAAAAATCTTCTCAAGAGCCTCAAGCATCTCCAGGTTTATGGCATTGCGCTTTTGGGGCCGATTAAAAGTTACAGTCGCGACCGCACCTTCCATTGAAAGAATTACAGGTTCCTTGCTCATTACAATATCCTTTGACAGCGGTTAATATATGTCAGATCAATTTTTTGATCATCTCAAATACATTTTGGGTTTTCGCGAGAATTTCCACGCCCTTCTCATCCCTTATCATCTTTAGAATTTTCGTCCTGTAAACCGGGTTGCCGACAACTTCAGGCATTATTGAAAGGGCGCCAACAAATTCCCTGGTCGTTCCATCCATCATAAGTCCGGCCTCGGTGTCGTCTGCAATAGCCAGGAGGTCATTTGTAAGGGGCGGGTAACGATTGAGACACTCAAGAAAATATCCTCGCAACACTTTGTGAAGAGCCTGGTGACATAAATAGGGCACATAAAAGTCCATTTTGTTTTTCAAAAGCAGGGCAGCCGTTTCTAAATCTTCCCGCCCGGCTTCAATATACTTGATTACAGGTTCCTGCATAATTTTAGCACCCCTTGCCTGCTTGTTCCGGTGTTAATCAAGAGAGGCAATTTGTAAATAAAGCTGCCCGATATTTCCGTAGCCGGTCTCTCCGACCATATAGAAAATAGCCGCGTAGTCGTTGTTTACCGCCAGGTATAACTCTGTTACGCTTTCGCCCGGGCCTGTTTTTATAACATGTTTGCCGGTCCAGGTTTTCCCACCATCGACGCTGAACCGATAATAAGGAGTCAGAGGGTAGTTGGCTTTATCTCCTGATTTAAAACTCGACTCAAGCCATATGACCATGATTTTATCTTTATAAGCGCCGATTCTCGGATACAAAATGATGTTGTCGGTTTGGGCCAGAACAATAAACGGGC
Organism: uncultured bacterium; assembly: GCA_964430795.1. Taxonomy (GTDB): domain Bacteria; phylum Lernaellota; class Lernaellaia; order JACKCT01; family CAYSHR01; genus CAYSHR01. The sequence continues at coordinate 1,191 of CAYSHR010000252.1, read as the reverse complement.
TTATCCAGTTCCCACCGTTTTTGTCGCCCCTTACAATGGAGACGTTATATTTATCGGCATAATTGAACTCTGTAACGAGGCGGAATGAACCATCGGTGAATTTGACCGCGCCTTTGCCTCGAACCTGATTCTTTGTATAATCCCCGCCGGGAATTTCCTTGGTTGTGGCGCCGCCGTCCTCGGTAATACTTACTCCAAAGGATGACACCATGAGCATCTTGTCAGGGTCTTGCCCCATCTGAAAAAGCCCTGTGGCCCGGCCACCGCCGGAGGCGATTTCGACGCCCCATTGCCCCATGGAGTTAAAGGGCGCGAGGTACGTCGTGGGAGCGCACCCAATAATTCCGGTGTTGTAATTGTAGGTAAAGTGGGCAAATCGGTTTTTACTTCCTTTTTCGCCTGGGAATATCCCGGCTACAACAGGAAGGTTTCCGGGGCATAAATGACTATTGGAATTGGCTATGGCTTTCCGCTGGTCCCAGTTTTGCCCATCGGAATCGCCGGTGAGAATGATCACCTGGGTCGGTCTGGCGCCGAGCAAGGTCATGCTTTTGTCATCTTCGTAAAACCAGTCGGCGTAATAGGCGTCAGCGGCAACATAAACAGGGTCAGTGGGATTGCCGCCATCCAAAGGAAAACGCTGATAATTTAAATGACCTGATGGGCTTTTTCCCGTTTCAGGCTCAAAATAAGTCACCTCCGCGTTCTGGTCGAAAATCTTTATAGATGGCGCGGATGCCTTTCCTGATCCAACCTTAAAAGCCGCGCCCCACTGGGGAGGATCATGGTCATTGGGAGGGAGAAGCTCGTCGTCACCGCTGTCAAGAGAGTCGTCATCATTGCCCGAATCATCGTCATCGTAATAATCATCGTCCTCTACAGCAGGGCGCTCAATCTCGTCATCCCTCTTGTCGCAGGATATTAAAAAGCAGGGCAATATGAATATGGCCGCAAGAAAAACGATTATAAGAAATTTTAATTTAAGATTTTTCATTTCGCCCAGATATATAAGTTCCATAATTGAGGCACGGCATGCCGTGCCCCTACGCTGTATAGTGAAAAAATACTGACGGCAAAGCAGCCAGTCCGCCATTCATGGAAGGACTTTTTCGACATTGAGAATGAGACGCCCAAGGGGTCTGGTAAGCCGGGTTTTGTTCCACGCACGCCGCCGCCTCTTGCAAACGCGCT
>CAYSHR010000251.1:2507-5825 GCA_964430795.1 uncultured bacterium | reverse complement strand
AATGGCCGGCATTGTCAATGATATCAGGGAAATGGGGATCGTGTACCCCGATCTCTCAAATGTAAAAAGTTGTTTTTTGAACAGGAAATGATATTGTGATTCAGAAGATACTTTCCGGAGAAAACCATTGTGAACAGGAAACATTTCCCATGGATTACCTTGTTTCTCTCAATATTCTTACTTCTTGGCTTTTGCCTCGGTTGCCATAGCGCCGACACCCCTTCGACAAACTCAGCTCAGGTAGATGATCACGACAATGATGATGACGACCTGATGGATCCTAACAATGATGACGACGACGACGACGATGATGATCAAGAGTTGAACGTAAAAGAGAAGAAAGATATAGGCGCGGATTGGGATTGTAAGGACTCAAATAGCTGCATCGCCGACTATCTCAATTTTATTGAGATTGCCGATTTCTTTAGCGATCCCATTAGCGAAGAAGAGCTTGAGGAGCAGTTTACCCCACCCCATGATTCCCCCATCCCCGAAAGCGACGCGATTCCCTCGGATGAATTTCGCGCCATAATCATGGGCATATTGAATATGGAATTTCTCATGGCGGGATTTAACAAGCGGTTGCTTACAGTTATAAAGGTCAGAGAAGAATCTTTCTCAACGTACAATGAGGAGGAATATCTTTTTAACGACCCTTGGGTTGGCACATTCAAGGGAATTCTACAGAAACCAAAGGGCGCCGGCCCCTTTCCCGCTGTTCTGGCGATTCACGGACATGGCCAGGACGCTTTGACTTATATGGCTGATTTTAGCACCCATCGCTTTCCCGAAAAGGGCATGGCTATTTTGGCCTTGACCATGCGAGCCAATGGTGTTGACGTGAACGAGGATTTGGTTACAAGGCAGTTGCTGCTAAATGGATTTACCTTTGTGGGAATCAGAAATTACGAGGCTCTTTTGGGATTTAAATATCTTCGCTGGAGGGACGATATCGCTAAAAACAGAATTGGCTTAATCGGGCATTCCGGGGGAAGTGTGAATAGCAACGTGCTGATCCGCAATGAGTTCCTGTTCAAAGGTTACGTTTCCGATTGCACAGGCGCCTATATCAATGATTGGAACGATATTATTTTTGATGATTCGGTACCCGGTCTTATTGTGTATCACCTGCTAATAAACGATTTTACCACCAGCGAAACACCGGTGTTGAAAGTCCCCTATGGTTATGAAGATAGTTGGGACAATATCTTCAATTTTTTTAACGAACTATAGCAAAAGAGCGCCAACCTTGGAAAAGGGGGGACATGTACTTGTTGCGTGCCTCCAGATATTCTCTTTAACGATTCATCATTAAAGGGCGCAGGGTGTGTGTGTCGCCCTTGTTGATAACGAATTTTTCCACATAATTGTTTTGCCCGTCCAGAAAACGGACAAAGGAGGTTGATCCGATATACATGGAGAAAGTGGATAGACAAGGATCGGGTACATCATCAAAATCAATATCAAAGGTGCTATAGGGAATTAAAAGAGTGTCCTGGAACTTGTCGGTTTCGTATACCGGATCGAAACCGGCGCCGTCAAGAATCTTGGCTTGCCCAAAGTAATGAAAATCGCCACCCCCCAGGTCTTCAAAGGTCGTGCTGGAAAATAGTATCTCATAGATTCCGTCCCCGTCGTAATCTCCCACCCCGGGAATCATTATGATAATATCTTCCTGTGTGTGGATAAGGGTCAGATCGCCGGTGGATGGGTCCAACAGATAAAAATTGATATCTTCTCCTGTCCCGTTATCAAAGGCTATGGGTAGGAAAAAGAGGTCGTTTTCTTCTTGAATAAAGGGAGCGGGGAGAAACCGCCCCGGCGCGACCTGCCTGCCAAATAAAGTAGTGTCCCATTGCAGACTGCCGGTTGGGAAATTTATGTTCAAGTATTTTGAAAAATCATCAGTGCCGTCAAGGACTGTCAGGTTTAAGGAGTCGTCATGGTGATTCCACCCGAATAGAGCCACGTCGTTTATGCCGTCAACATTAAAATCATACTTTTTTTCGGCAAGAAACTCAATGTTGTTGATCTCCCCCGAGTCGTAGATGGGTTCAAAATCCGGGGCGGACAGCACTTGAATCCGCCCATTGATTGGCTCGGATTTTGGCGCCTCATGAAAGAAATTCAGCGCCACATCATCAAGACCGTCGCCGTTAAAATCCTCCACCATGCAGTTAAGGTAGCCGTCCAGAAGAGAGTAAGGACCGGCAGCCCATATTTCATCTCCATCAATATCCACGATCTGAACGTCATAAGTGTTGCTTCCCATTATGACCTCTTGGCGAAGGATGACCCACCCTCTACCGGCGGCGCCGAAATTTGCCGGACCATCAAAGTTTATATCTCTGGTGGCGCCAAAGGGAAAATAGCGTATGGATTCATTGTCCCCAGTGTCCCACAGGGTTGCATAACCATTGGCGCCATCGTAGAATGCCGCTCGATAGTGATCCGTATCAAAGTTGGAATAGGTCATCAATGGGTCAACAACGCCGTCGCCATTGAAGTCAAGAGGGTACAATATGTTGGACCAGGGCCATATGTAGTTGTAATCTCCTTCATTTGTGCTGCTAAAGACTGAGACAAGGGCGGCGCCGTCTAATACCTTGTGAGTGTTGTAATCAGCCTTGGTTGTGGCAGTCTCATATTTTATCCAGGGTTCGGCATACCCATCTCCGTCAAAGTCCCGAAGCCGCCCATACGAGGACCCAACATCGTCTACTTCATGGGTGGCGGTTTCGAAGGCAAAAGTAGCCGCGTCGTAGAGTTCAACAGTTAATGGACCGCTGCCGGTGGCGCCGTGGGCGGTGTCCATCAGGACAAACTCGGGCTGCCCGTCTTCGTCAACATCCGCGGGGGCGCCAAGAAAAGCCGGCGGCGACACATCGTCATCGTCATCATCATCGTCGTCGTCATCATCGTCATCGGTAATGTCATCATCATCGCCGGAATCATCATCGTCATCATCGCACGTGCAACCTGTCAGGAAAAACAGGCTGATAAGAACAATTAGGAATAGCCATGATACAAGCTTCATCGAATCCTCCTATGTTTCCGGGAGCGCTTTTGTCTATCTTAAGAATAGACTTTTTGAGAAATCCAACAAATTATTTACGATATAAAAATCGGCGCCTCTGTTCATGGGCCGCCATCCCAGTCGTCATCGTCGTCAGCAACCTCCCATTGTGTTGCCGCCGCCGCAACTGTTGCCGCCACCGCCACTGTCATCGTCATCATCGTCGTCGTCATCGTCGGCGGCGGGATCGGCGGCATGCACCTCGTCTAACTGATCATCTAAGATCATAGTGTCGTAGTACA
>CAYSHR010000251.1:0-2497 GCA_964430795.1 uncultured bacterium | reverse complement strand
TATCTTCTCATTGTACTCTTGATTCTACCTCGGTCTTGTCGTCTTCGTCATCGTCGTCGTCGTCGTCATCGTCGTCGTCATCGTCGTCGTCGTCATCGTCGCCGGGGAGAGTCCGGGCTGTCACCTGGTCTATCTGAGCATCTATGCTCATAGTGTCGTTGGCCCAGTCGATCCAGCGGTAAAAGCGCGTTGGATTGTTCTGTGAGAATACGGAAAAGCTCTGGCATGCCGTACTTTGATCGTCAAGCAGAATGGAGAATTTGTAAGAACCGGGCGCGCCCTGGTTGAAATTTATGGAGACTTTATACCAGAGGCCGGTAGTCATGTTCGCGCACAAAACAACATTCTGGGCTATTGGACTGTATGCCCACAAGGCGCCGTTTCGAAAATAGATATTGACCTGGCCTAATTCCGAAGTGTTCCCGGCATTGAATCCCAACTCAACCCCGGAAATCACCCGCGCGTAAAACCACAACTGGTACAGGCCGGCCGTCTCGGTCATTCCGGAAAGGTCAAGCTTCCCAGTGGAAGTGCTTCCTGAAGCCCCTATGACATCCTGGAAATGGAGGACCTTTCCATGACCCGCACCAGTGTCTGTAACCAGAACGGTGGAACTGCCGTTGGATTCCGTCTGCCACAGACCGCCGGGCGCGCTGCCGGCAGTGTACGACTCGAAGTCATCCTCAAAAAATACGGTTTGCGCAAAAGCCGCCGTCGCCCACCCAATCGCCAGTATCCCAATCATTAACTTTACAAAAAAGATTTTCATCAAATCGTCCTTTTCTTTTGATAATGCTTTTGTCAATTTCCTGAAACAGGTCTTCTTGGCAATTATATCATATAAAATGGGGCGTCTTTTAACAATTGGCTTTAATCTTTTTTTTGAGCATCCTGTGTACCTTCTTTTGCCTGGCGTAAAACAATGTTCCGATACTTTGCCGAACCCAGATCCACTAACGGGGAAAAATATCGGTCAAAAAAAGTAATCAACCGAGCTGAAAAAGTCGGGAAGACCACAGGGCGGTTGCGCTCAGACGCCCAAACCACCGCTTTGGCGACTTTTTCCACGGGCGCCACAGACGACAGGATTTGGGAGTGAAAGGGGATATCTTTGGAAGCGACCTGAAAAAACTCTGTTTTTGTAGCCGCGGGGCAGACTGCCGTGACTCGAATTCCCGTACCCAACAGCTCCAGGCGCAGAGATTTGGAAAAACCGATCATAGCGGATTTGCCGGCGCAGTAAACTACATTAAGAGGGTGGGCCATCAATCCGGCCACAGAGGCGACGTTTACGATACTGCCGCCGCCTTGGTTTTTCATAATCGGCACAACTTTTCGAGCCAATTCCATGGGACTGATGACGTTGACGTTGAACATGCTTTGAATCGATTCCAGATTGGTGGATTCATAGGTTTCCTGGGCGCCGTAACCCGCGTTGTTGACAAGCACGTCGATACGGCCGTATTTGTCCATCACAGCGTCGATCAATTTCCCTGCTTTTCCCGGATTTGAAAGATCAATAGGGAAGATGAAGTTGTCAACCTCGGATTGAGTTAACTCTGCGGACAGCTTTTCAAGGCGATCCTCGCGACGGGCCGCTAAAGACAGGGCGGCGCCCTGTTTCCCAAAAAGCCGCGCCGCCTGTTCTCCAATACCGCTGGAAGCCCCGGTAATGACCACCACCTTTTTCCGCGCCATTTGAATACTCCGGCAAAGATTTTGTTTGTTATTCGGAATACACATTCCGAGCCTGGTTTCTGACCAGGAACGCCCTTTAGCTTGTAAGTTTATCTGTAACAGCCACACCTGTCATCGGCTGTATCATCATCAGCCGAGTCATCGTCATCAATCACATCATATGGAAGATTACCGTCTGCGGAAAAGAGGTAAACAGAGACATCTCCTTGGTCAAAAATATAGGTGTCGTTCATCCCGCCGTTATCATCCTGCCCGCCGAAAAGCAGAACCCGCCCGTCTGATAACGTAGCCATAACAGGTAGGAAGCGAGGGCTTGGCGAGGTGGAGGGAGACAGCTCCCGCCATTGTCCCGCGGCTCCGGCCATGGTGGAGAGAAACAAGACCAGCAACATGGCGCTGGTAATGGAAAAATATCTCTTCATAGTAAATTCTCCATGACTTAAGATGATTTATGGCTTTTTCGATTTACTAATAGCAGAATAGAAGAATTGGGACCGCAAATCAACGAGAAGTTTTAATATCGAGGGAGAATAGCAGCTTATAATAAAAGATGCAGTTGAGAACTGCCGACAAAACAACCACTTGAGGCTGTTCATAAACTCCATTTACCTTTTTAACCTGACAGCTCTATTCCATGGTGTTTTTCTTGCGCACCTTCTTGACAACAGGGCAAGGGCAGTGTAACTTCTCTCCGGCGTCAAATATGAGACGCCTGTACGCCAGTAGCTCAGTTGGATAGAGCACCGGACTTCTAATCCGACGGTCGGGGGTTCGAATCCCTCCTGGCGTGCCAAATGAT
>CAYSHR010000250.1:0-5825 GCA_964430795.1 uncultured bacterium | reverse complement strand
AACGTAAAATATCTTTCGCACATTTAAAAAGGTCGACAGCCCTCGATCCAGTTGGTTAGCTGTAATTGCAACTCAGCAAAATCAACCAAAGGAGGACTGTCATGAACCAGGATACTCAAAACAGCCAGGTAATCAAGATCGATGAGGGAAAAATTTACGATCATCTCGGGGAGATGGTGCGCGGGAGCGTGGAGGACGCATTGAATTTAATGCTCGATGCCGAGGCGGATCAGCTCGTCGGGGCCAAAAAGTACGAACGAAGCGACTCGCGCAAAGACACCCGTGCAGGGCATTACGAACGCAACTTTGACACCAAAGCCGGAAGGGTAAAATTGAAAATGCCCAAGCTTCGAAAGCTGACTTTCGAAACGCAGATTATCGAGCGTTACAAACGCCGCGAGGCATCTGTCGAAGAGGCGTTGATCGAGATGTATCTTGCCGGCGTTTCGGTTCGCCGGGTCGAGGATATCACCGAAGCATTATGGGGCACGCGCGTGTCGTCGGGCACGGTCAGCAACCTGAACAAAAAGATTTACGAGAAGATTGAAACCTGGCGCAACCGCCCTATCGAGGGCGAATATCCCTTTGTTTATCTGGACGGCATCTGCCTGAAACGATCATGGGGCGGCGAGGTGCGCAACGTTTCGGTGCTGGTTGCCATTGGTGTTAGTGATGATGGATTCAGGGAGATTATCGGTGTTTGCGAAGGCGCGAAAGAGGACAAGGAAGGGTGGAGCAATTTTCTTAGAAGCCTTAAAAACAGAGGGCTTTCGGGTGTGCGCCTGATCGTTAGCGACAAGTGCCTTGGGCTGGTCGAATCGATTGGGGATTTCTTTCCGGACCCATGCTGGCAGCGGTGCATTGTTCATTTTTATCGCAACGTGTTTTCGAAAGTACCCCGGCAAAAAGTGAAAGCAGTGGCTGCCATGCTCAAGGCGATCCACGCCCAGGAGGACAAGCAGGCGGCCTTCGAAAAAACAGAACTGGTCGCTACAAAACTGGAGTCGATGAAGCTTTATAAGGCGGCGGAAATGGTGCGTGAGGCCGCTCATGAAACGCTTGCTTATATGGATTTCCCAACGGAGTACTGGCGACGGATTCGAACGAATAATCCGCTGGAACGCATTCTGAAAGAGGTGCGCAGGCGGACCCGGGTTGTAGGCTGTTTCCCGGACGGGCAATCGGCTCTGATGCTTGTTGCCGCCCGGCTGCGGCACATTCAATCAACGACATGGGCGACCAGGAAATACCTTGATATCCGTCGCCTGAAAGAAATGGATATGGAGGCAAAATCGGCATGAATCCGCCAAAGCTCCCCAAATGTGTGGAAGGTTTGGGGAGCGGCGGATTGGCATCAACTGGCAAGAGGGAAAAAAAGAAAGTGCGAAAGATTCTTGACACAACCCGGTCATCTCCCCAGATATCAAATTTCTTGTTTGAATGTGTCCCAGGAAGCCAAAGACAGCTTCTCCAAATTTGTCCCACACCTGTCAGAAATTACTTACCACTGTTTCGATGGATTGTTTTGCCAGGCCAATCCAGAAAGAGGGCAATAGTCCCATAAGCAGAGTAAATATGGCGGCGATTATCAAAGCCACCTGCCCGGTTTTCTCTATTGCCAAAGGTGCCGCGCCCTCTTTGTCTTCATTGAAATAGATGTACCAGACTACGCGGATATAGTAATAGACTGAAAGAGCGCTGTTTAAAACTCCGATAATAGCAAGGGCGTAAAGCTTGCCGTTTACAGCCGCTGAAAAGATATAGAACTTGCCGAAGAAACCTGCCAGAGGTGGAATTCCGGCCAGAGAAAACATAAAGACAGCCATGGCCATAGCTATTCCAGGGTTTCTTTTGGCAAGGCCGTTTAGTGATTCGAGATCAAAGGCGGTCTCATCCTTTTTGGCTAAAAACGCGATAACGCCAAAAGCGCCAATATTCATAAAAGCGTAAGCGAAAAGGTAATAAAGCATCCCTTCCGCCCCTGAATACCCAATATCAGCGGCTTTGCCCATGGCGATGATCCCAACAAGAAGATACCCTGTATGGGCAATGCTTGAATAGGCCAGCATCCTTTTGAGATTTCTCTGGGCAAGAGCGGCGAAATTCCCATATGTCATTGTAAGAATCGCCATTACCCATATAAGGGCGTATCCGGTATTTCCCATGGCTGGGAAAAGATCGACAACGACTCTTAGAAGAGCAGCGAAAGCAGCGGCCTTAACACCCACCGCCATGAATCCCGTTACAGTAACCGGAGCGCCGTCATAGACATCAGGGGTCCACATATGAAATGGGAAAGAGGCGATTTTAAAGAACAGCCCCACAAGGAGCAGTCCCATGCCGACCATGGCCATGGTGTTGCCCGCGATATCAATCTTTCCGATTTGGGAAAGGTCCAGGCTTCCTGACGCCCCGTATAGCAGAGCCATGCCGTAAAGGAGAAATCCTGTGGCGAATGCGCCCAAGAGAAAATACTTCAGAGCTGACTCGTTACACTGGATTCTTCTGGTAATAAATCCGGCAAGGACGTAAATGGATATGCTCATAACCTCAAGACCCAGGAAAATCATGAGCATATTCTTGGATGAAACCAGCACCATCATTCCAAAAGCCGCGGACATGAGAAGTATGTAGAATTCGCCTTTGTTCGCCCCTTCTTTTTTCAAATATTCCATGGAAACAAGAATTATCAGCCCGGTGCTGATTAGTATCAGGATATTGAAGAATATGGCGAAGGCGTCCATTACCGCCATACCGCCGAAAGCCTGCTGATTCTCACCGGTTCCCCAGGAAATGATCAGGAGAAAAACAGCCACCAAAGAACCAAGTATGCCCACTATGGGAATCTGATTCTCTGAGGTGTCGCTGGAATATTTCGGGCGGATGGCTTCCATTATAATCATAACGCAAACTGTAGCCAAAACAAAAAGATGAGGTCCGATTACTGTCAGATCACTTAATGAGAAATTCATTATTTATCCCCCTTGTAAGAGGATGATTCATCAACGTGGGTGATTTTTTCCCCATGTTTAATTTCAAATTTTCCGGGGAGAGGCATCTTGCCGCCATATTGCACAACTTTTGCATGATACTTGCCGATAAAATCCCTGACCGATGGATTGATTTTATCCTGGAAGGTTTTGGGATAAAGCCCTATCCAGAAAATGAAAAGAATAATTGGAAGCAGGTAAATCCATTCCCTTCTATTCAAGTCCTCAATCTTCTTATTCTCTTCCTTTGTGATTTTGTTGAAAAAGACTCTCTGGAACATCCAAAGCATATAGCAAGCCGCGAAAATCACTCCGGTTGAAGCCAATATAGCAAGCCAGGGATAGACTCCGAAGGTTCCAATAAGAATTTGAAACTCGCCGATAAAACCGTTGGTCCCGGGCAAGCCTATGGATGATAGAGTCACGATCATGAAAATGACTGAAAAAGCGGGAATGGTTTTGGCGATTCCTCCGTAGTCGGCAATCATTCTGGTGTGACGCCTTTCGTAAAGGATGCCAACCATGAGAAATAGCGCGCCTGTGGAAAGGCCGTGGTTAATCATCTGGAGAACGCCACCTGAAACCGACTGGTATGTCATGGCGAAAAGGCCAAGCATGACAAAACCAAGATGGCTCACAGAAGAATAAGCCACCAGCTTTTTGATATCTTTCTGCATCATGGCCACTAATGCGCCGTAGATGATTCCAATTACCGCGAGCCACATGAAAACAGGCGTGAACTTGAAAGCCGCATATGGGAAAAGACCCATGGCGAATCGCAGGAAGCCGTATGTTCCCATTTTCAACAATACCCCGGCCAGGATAACCGAACCCGCTGTAGGCGCCTCGACATGAGCGTCGGGAAGCCATGTGTGGAACGGGAACATGGGCACCTTGATGGCAAAAGCCAAGGCAAAAGCAAGGAAAAGAAATACCTGCACCTGTGGCGCGATGTCGCTCTGGAGCAGAACAAAGAGGTTAAAGGTTTCGCCGCCCATGAAATATAAATACAAAATGGCGATGAGCATCAAAACCGAGCCGGCCATTGTATAAACAAAGAACTTGAGAGTGGCGTAAATTCTGCGAGGTCCGCCCCACACGCCGATTATCAAGTACATGGGAATCAGCATCGCTTCCCAGAAAAGGTAGAAGAGGAAGAGGTCCGTGGCGCAGAAAACACCGATCATGGCCATTTGCAAAAGCAAAATGGTGACGTAATATTCCTTGATCCTCTTGGCGATATATTTCCATGAGGAGAGAACCACAATAGGTCCTAAGAATGTTGTAAGCAAAACCAAAAACAGAGATATTCCATCAATTGCCATGGAATAATTGATGTTAAAGGTTTCAATCCATGTCACCGGTTTTTCACCAAGCCAGAGATTAGCTCCGGGTTTGTACATAAAGAACAGAGGTAAAGAAACCACGAAGTCGATTAACGTCACAGCCAAGGCGACGCCTTTAATCGATTCTTCGTTCTTCCTGGCCATTAGCAAAATAATCAATGCTCCAGCCAAAGGAATAAAAGTGACAAGACTTAAAAGTCGGAAGCTCATAAATTCCATAAAGAGAGTCTCCTAACAATATGCTGAAAAAGACCGTCCCTGGCTTTTTCATCTACGCAAATCCAAAAGTGTGATTTTTGATTTGCTTCATTTTCAATGACTAAGTAAGTCATTTATAATGGCGATTCGTCCATGAATCGCGAACAAAATGCTGAAAAAGACCGTCCCTGGCTTTTTCATCTACGCAAATCCAAAATCGCGAACAGGCTGATTTTTCACCAGTCTTCTAAGACATGAACAGAAGGTAGCCAATAATGACAACCGTTCCGATGACGATCCAAAGGGCGTAACCGGCAAGGAAACCGGTTTGCAGCCTGCGAAGGACCTGCCCGACTCCCTTACTTGTTTGCGCGACGCCGTTAACAGTGCCGTCAATCACTTTCTCATCAACAGTTTTCCAAAGGAAACCCTCGGAAAATCGCTTGATGGGGTTGATGATAAGGGCGTCGATTATCTCATCAACAAAATACTTGTTCTTAACCAGAGTATAGACAGGGCCGAGCTTGTCGGTAATCTTTTTGACAAGATCGTTCCGCCTCAGATAGAGGAACCAGGCCATACCCAGTCCGAATATGGCGGCGCTTATTGAAGCAAGCATAAGGTAGTATTCCATAGGATCATGATGCCCGCCCGCTGCATGGTGGACTTCATGGACAGCGTGGCCACCGGGGTTGAACTCAAACACCGGCGCCAGCCAATGCTCAATGTGGTTGGCGCCGCCAAGCGCGGCGGGGATTCCCACATAACCGCCAATCAAGGCAAGAAGAGCCAGGGCTATCAATACCTTGTTTATGGTTTTATCCTCATGATGAACATGAAGGGTTTTATCTCTGCGCTTGCCAAGGAATGTCATGAAAAGGGCGCGCCCCATATAGAACGCCGTCATGGCGGCAGTAACAAATCCAATGAACCAGAGAATAGGCCCCAGTGTTCCGCCGCTTGAGAAGGTTTTCCAGAGGATTTCGTCTTTTGAGAAGAATCCCGATAGTCCGGGGATGCCGGCAATGGCCAACGTCGCTACGAGGAATGTCCAGAAAGTGACGGGCATCTCTTTTTTCAAACCGCCCATCTTCCTCATGTCCAGTTCCCCTGAAAGGGCGTGCATAACAGCGCCGGCGCCCAGGAAGAGACATGCTTTAAAGAAGGCGTGAGTCATAAGGTGGAAGATACCCGCGGCGAAAGCGCCGACACCCACAGCCAGGAACATGTATCCCAACTGACTGATGGTGGAATAGGCAAGAACTCTTTTTATATCGTTCTGGGCAAAGCC
>CAYSHR010000249.1:0-5856 GCA_964430795.1 uncultured bacterium | reverse complement strand
GCAAATCAGAAACATTCCAATTTCCTATCTTTTACAGGAGTTTAAAAGTGCCAACTGATTATCTGCCTATTTTTATCTATATTCTTCTGGCCGTGGCCATTGGCGCTGGTGGAATCATTGGTCTTTCGTCGTTGCTTGGCCCTCGTAAGCCAAACAAAATCAAGCTCATGCCCTATGAGTGCGGAGTTGACCCTGTAGGCGACTCGCGAGAGCGGTTTCCCATCAAGTTTTATGTTGTGGGCATGATCTTTTTGCTTTTTGATATTGAGGTCGTCTTTATGGTTCCCTGGGCTGTCAATTATGACTCTCTGGGACTTTTTGGCTTCGTTGAGATGATGGTGTTCATCTTCATTTTGGCGGTGGGATACCTTTACCTCTGGCGCAAAGGAGCTTTGGATTGGGAATAGAAGAGAAACTTAACCCGGGTTTTGTTGTTACAGGGCTGGATTTCGCGGTTGACTGGGCAAGAAAGAATTCCATATGGCCCGCTACTTTTGGTCTTGCCTGCTGCGCTCTTGAAATGATGGCCACCAGCGCTTCTCATTATGACATCGCCCGTTTCGGCGCCGAGGCTTTCAGGGCTTCTCCCAGACAGGCTGATCTTATGATAGTAGCCGGCACCCTGACCAGAAAAATGGCTCCTGTGCTAAAAAGAATCTACGAACAGATGCCTGAGCCTAAATGGGTAATAGCCATGGGCAGTTGCGCTTCCACAGGCGGCATATTTGATACTTATGCCGTAACTCAGGGAGTTGACACTCTCGTCCCAGTGGATATTTACATTCCCGGATGTCCTCCACGTCCCGAAGCTCTTCTTGATGGGCTGATGGCTCTCCAGAAAAAGATTATGAAAGAATCTATCCTTACCCATCATGTCAGCGAACCGAATCCTGACCTGGAAGATCAGGCAGCCGATTAAATATATTTGGGAGAATTTGAAACCTGAAACATACAGGCTTTATTTAAGGTAAGAGAAAATGGACGAAAAACAGCAGGAACAGGTTGCTAAAGACCCTTTAGAGGGGTGCCCGGAAAATCTTTTGCCGGTATTAAAAGGCATTAAGAGCGTTTTTAAGGCGGACCAGCCGGATTATCTGTTCTTTAGGGATGAAGCGACTGTTACTGTTTCGCCTGAAAAAGTTCTGGAGCTTTTAACTTATCTTAAGGATAAGCAAGGCTTTGGATACATGATCGACCTTGGCGGGTTGCACACTCCGGGGCAGGAAAATGAGTTCGAGGTTTTCTATAACCTTCTGAATATTGAAGATAGCCGCAAAATCAGAATCAAGACCTGGGCGGGGGGAGATGATCTGAAAGTTCCCACGTCGTCAAAACTGTGGGAAGCGGCAAACTGGCATGAACGTGAGGCTTACGATATGTACGGCATCATTTTTGAGGGACATCCCGATCTTCGCCGCATGTTTCTGCCGGAAAATGTAAAGATTCATCCGCTGCGCAAGGATTACCCATTGCGGGGCGACAACGATAAACCAACTTGGTAACCGGGAGATAATCAGGTGGCCCAAGAAGAAAAAACCATGCACCTGAGTATGGGACCGCAGCATCCAAGCACCCACGGCGTGCTTCAGGTGTTGCTTGAGCTTGACGGCGAGGTAATCCGCAAGGCGATTCCGGTACCCGGATATCTCCATCGCGGCATAGAAAAGCTTGCTGAAAACAAGTCTTATCATCAGTTCATTCCCCTGACTGACAGGTTGGACTATGCCTCATGTTTTACCAATAATGTGGGGTTTGCCCTTGCTGTGGAAAAGCTTCTTGATGTAGAAACTCCTGAAAGAGCCCAGGTTCTCAGGGTGATCTGCTCCGAGATTTCCAGAATCGGCAGCCATTGTCTCTGGATTGGCACCCACGCCATGGATATCGGCGCCATAACGGTGTTTTTCTACGCTTTCCAGTTAAGGGAAATGAGCTACGAGCTCTTTGAGAAGATTTCGGGCCAGAGAATGACGGTAAGCTACGCCCGCATTGGCGGCCTGGCTGACGATATTCCCGAAGGATGGCTTGAGGACGTTAAGGATTTTTGTAAAAAAACCCTGGCCACAGTCAAGGACCTGGAGACTCTTTTGTCTACAAACCGTATCTGGCTCAAACGGACAAAGGACAACGGAGTTATTACAAAAGAACAGGCGATCAACTGGGGAATGACCGGCCCCATGCTCCGGGGCTCCGGTGTTGAATATGACGTAAGAAAAGCTTTCCCATACTGTGGTTATGAAAATTACGATTTTGATATACCTGTGGGAACAGTAGGGGACACATATGATCGTTATCTGTGCCGTATGGAAGAATTCAGGCAGAGCGTCAGAATTATTGAACAAGCCATGGAGAAACTTCCTGACGGCCCTGTAATTGTTGACAATCCAAAGGTCGCCTATCCACAAAAAGAGCAGGTTCTGGCCAATATGGAATCATTGATTCACCAGTTCTACCTCTCCACAAAGGGGCTTGAGCCTCCTTCGGGGGAGGTCTACATGGGAACCGAATCAGCCAGAGGCGAATTGGGTTTCACTATTTTTTCAAAGGGCGAGGGAAGCCCCCATCGTCTGAAGATCAGGTTGCCCTCCTTTGTCAACCTTTCTTGCCTGGACAAGGTTGCCGCAGGGCATATGCTGGCCGATATAGTGGCCATTATCGGCACAGTGGATATCTGCCTTGCTGATGTGGATAAATAATAAATTTTTACTTACCGCCTTTAACAACGCGGAAGAGCCAATAGATGGAAGAATATAAATCAAATGTTGAGATGACCGTTGAGGAGCTTACTTCCGAGCAGGTCAAGCAGATCAAGGAGATAATAGCCGAGCATCTGGGAGAACGGGGCGCCTTGATTCCGGTTCTTCAAAAGGTTCAGGGTGTTGTTGGGTATCTGCCCTTTAATGTTCAGAATATTGTTGCAAAAGGATTGGGATTAAACCCCAGCGAAGTCTACGGCGTGGCTTCTTTCTACGCCTTTTTCTCTTTGATCCCCAGAGGCCGGCACATCTGCAAGGTCTGCCTTGGAACCGCCTGTTACGTCAAGGGCGGCGAAAAGCTGATAATTCAACTCGAAAGAGATATGGGCATAAAGCGGGGCCGGGCCACCGAAGACCGGCGTTTTACTCTGGAAGATGTTCGATGTGTCGGTGCCTGCGGACTGGCGCCGGTCATTGTCATTGATGACAACGATTTTTATCAGGTTGATTCTGTAACCCAGTTACCCGACATTCTGACCAAGTACGAATAGGAGGGGCCGTTTTGGAAAAACTGACGGTCGATTCATTAAAAAAACTGCAAAATGAATTAAAAACAAAAGCCAGGATCGAAAATTCCGGCAAGAAGGTCAAGATTATTGTTCATATGGGCACCTGCGGACTGGCCTCAGGGGCTCAGGAAATTTATGACACGGTTCTTAATCTTATTAAAGAGAATAAACTTGTGGACATCGCCCTTACTACCGGAGGGGAGTTGAATTCGACTGAAAATAAAACCGATATGGTTTTAACCACTTCCGGTTGCGCGGGAATGTGCTGCAACGAACCGATGATGTCAATAAAAGTGGCTGATCACCCATCTGTGATGTATCACAAGCTTAGTGTCAAGAAGACGGAAAAAATCTTCAAGGAGCACATTATGGGTGGCGAGGTTATAAGCAAATATGCCCTGGGTATGGGCCCGGAAGCCATTTTTTAGCTCGGAAGGAATTTATGGCCAATACGACTGAACCCATTCTTTATCGCGCCACCATCGTTGTCTGCGGCGGCTCCAAGTGCCATGACAACAAAAGTGAAAAGGTGGGTGACGCCATTGATAAGGCTGTTCAGAAAAAGGGACTGGCCGATGAGGTAAGAGTAGCTCAAGGGGGCTGTTTCGGATTATGCGGTAATGGTCCTGTTGTTGTTGTTTATCCTGATAACATCTTCTATCAAAAAGTTACTCCCAAAGACGCGAAAGAGATAATTGAGTCCCACATAATTAAGGGAAACCCCATAGAAAGACTTTTCTACGAGAAACCCGAATCTGAGGAAAAGATACCGTTAATGGGGGATGTTCCATTTTATCATGGGCAGGTTCTTCGCGCTCTTAGAAACAGGGGAGTTATCGATCCTGAGGACATTGATCAGTATATCGCCCGGGACGGCTACCTGGGTCTTGCAAAAGCTCTTTCGGAAATTGAGCCCCAGGAAATTATCAACGAGGTCAAGGAATCCGGTCTTAGAGGGCGGGGCGGCGGCGGTTTTCCAACAGGCATCAAGTGGCAATTCTGCGCCAACCAGGTAAACGACACCAAGTATGTTCTTTGCAACGCCGACGAGGGCGATCCCGGTGCTTTTATGGACAGGTCGATCCTGGAGTCCGATCCTCATGCTGTTCTGGAAGGCATGACAATAGCCGGCAGAGCCATGGGCGCGACCCAGGGTTACATCTATGTCAGGGCTGAATATCCTCTGGCCATCAGAAGACTTCAGGTGGCAATTGAAAAAGCCAGGGAATACGGTCTATTGGGCGAGAATGTTCTTGGAACGGATTATTCCTTTGACATCGATTTAAAACTTGGCGCCGGCGCTTTTGTTTGTGGTGAGGAGACAGCTCTTATCGCTTCTATTGAAGGGGAGCGGGGAATGCCCCGCCCGAGACCTCCTTTTCCGGCGGTAAAAGGACTTTGGGCAAAGCCGACTGTTCTTAATAATGTTGAATCTTACGCCAACATCGCCCAGATAATTTTGAACGGTGGAAAATGGTACGCCAGCCTGGGCACCAAGGGAAGCAAAGGAACAAAGGTTTTCGCCCTTTCCGGCGAGCTTAAAAACATCGGCCTTGTTGAAGTCCCCATGGGAATGACTATTCGGGAGATCATTTTCGATATTGGTGGTGGGATCAAAAACAAGCGCAAATATAAAGCGGTCCAGATGGGCGGTCCTTCCGGCGGCTGCATTCCCGAAGAGAAACTGGACACTGTTATTGATTATGAGGAGATTATAAAGACCGGCGCGATAATGGGCTCGGGCGGTATTGTGGTCATGGCCGAGAATTCCTGCATGGTTGATATGGCTCGTTTCTTCCTGGAATTTACTCAGGATGAATCCTGCGGAAAATGCCCTCCTTGTCGAATCGGCACTAAAATTATGCTTGATATGCTTGAGAAGATCGCTTCAGGGCATGGCGAAGATGGCGACATCGAGGCTCTGGAAGAGTTGGCGGTCACCATCAAATCAGCCAGCCTTTGCGGCCTTGGACAGACTGCTCCCAACCCTGTTTTGACTACAATAAAATACTTCAGGCATGAATATGAAGCTCATATCAAACAGAAGGAATGCCCATCTCACGCTTGTGCTGAACTGTTGCATTTTACTGTTATTGATGAGCTTTGCACCAAGTGCGGACTTTGCGCCAGGGCTTGTCCTGAAGACGCGATTATCTGGAAAAAGAAAGAGTTAGCTAAAATCGACAAGTCCAAATGCACCAAATGTCGCTCTTGTTATGGCGCGTGCAAATTTATGGCGATTGAGTAGGATTTATGAGTGAAAAACTAAAACTCACCACCTTGACCATTGACGGTGTTCCTGTGGAAGCGCCACCCGGCTCCACTATTCTTGAGGCTGCCCAGTCTGTTGGAATAGAGATACCCTATCTTTGTCACGAAGAAAGATTGCGCCCATTTGGAGCGTGCCGCATCTGCCTGGTGGAAGTCAAAGGAGGGCGCGGACCCATCCCCGCCTGCACCTCTCCTGTTGCTCCTGATATGGAAGTTACCACTTCCAACGAAAAAATCGATATGCTCAGGAGAAATGTTCTTGAGCTTCTTTTGGTGCATCACCCCCTTGATTGTCCGGTCTGTGATAAAGCAGGCGAATGCTC
>CAYSHR010000248.1:0-5885 GCA_964430795.1 uncultured bacterium | reverse complement strand
AAAGTCCGTCCCTGGTATTTCTAAGAAAGGTGCCGTCCATTACAACGCTTTTTCCCTTTTTCAGAGCTTTTCCGGCTTTTTCGTAAAGGAGCGTATAAACTTTCTTTTTGGCTTCATCGGAATATTTCGCGTCTTTGTCATAAATATCAGATGGAAAAATATCAGCTCGGATTTTATCGGTGGAGATATGCTCCCCTCCCAGTCCAGCGGCCAAAACCTTTGCCACAGTGCTTTTACCAGTGGCGGGCAGCCCTGTCATTACCAACATATATTGAGCCAGTGTCTGATCTGGAAAAAGAAAATTATCAATGGTCTCGATTTGGGGTAGAGGGGCTGGAGAATCTTCAGGGTGGGGAACATTCATCATTATCACGGAAGCATCAGGAAATTGTTTTTGAAAAGTGTTGGCAAAACCAGGATGGTCCTCAAAAAAAGCAATGGGTGCTCCTGATTCCTCAATTTTCCTTTTTACGTTTTTCTTGAATTCAACATCAAGTTGCTCAGGATCCTGTTTCATAATAAGGGTGACGTTTTCCACATCAAGAGGAAATCCATATTTTTTAAGAGATTGTTTTGTTCCTTGCCCCATTCTGGGCTCATCTCTGCCGGTTGCGTAAATAACATGTCCGCCCGCGTTGAGAACCTTGTGGACATAGGCAGCCGCGCCAGGCATTGGGCGATCAACGCCCACCATATCATCTGAAAAAAAGCGCTTTAACCAGAACTCGGTAAATCCTCTCAGAGCCTTGTCCGGGATATTTGCTTCAATTAAGTCCGCGTCAATGGACCACTTCATGGATCTGACATGAATGGAGTTTACTTGAAAAGCATAGGTTGGTTCTTCATTTGTATATTCTAAAAAAACAGCAAGGGTCCGCCCGGAATTACAAAAAAGGGTGGAATCAAGGTCAAAGACAACAACCGGGCGACCAGGTCCTGGAAAAGAACGAATCCTATCCAGCAATTTAACCAGAGGGCAGATTTGATCATTTTTCATGTTATATCACTTTCTCAATTTTTATCTTCTTTCCAAAATACGATTGCTTTGCCTGCTTAACGACAACTTCGAAAATAGTGAATAAATTATGGCACATAACTACAAAGAGGGAGTCTGATTGTCAACCAAATGTTGCAAGCCAGGCAAATATTTGTCAGTGGTTCGATTTAATGCTGTATGTTATAGGCAAAAGAGAGTGGTAAGTATGAAGGGGCTAAAAAAATTCAGACATTTCCAGGGATTTCATTGTGGTTCCTCTTCTGTCAGATCGATTCTTGATCATTTTGGATTCAAAATGTCCGAGTCCTTTGTGTTAGGAATAGGGCAGGGGCTGCTGACTTCATATTGGGAAAGCGATTCTTTTTCACCCACCAGAATACTCCATAACAGGAGTTATAACCTTGAGATGACAGCTTTTGAGGAATTTGGTTTTTGCCCTGTTTTGCGACAGACCAGTGATTCGGCACGAGGTAAAAAAGCACTTATTGATGCAATTGACCATGGCCTTCCTCTAATGATTCAGGTGGATATCAAGGATCTGGAATATTTTGGGACAGGCACTTCTTTTGCCGGACATAAGGTAATTGCCTGTGGGTATGATCACCGGGCAAAAACAGTATTGATTTCAGATAATGAGTATAAAGAACCACAGGTTGTGCCCATGGAGCAGCTTGATAAGGCCAGATGGGCGCCTGAAACGATTTATGACCTGATGTTCAACTGGTACGAAATTAAACCACCGGATAAATTGCCGGATAAGGAAGAGCTGATTTCAAAGGCGATTTATGGCCAGGCAAAGAAACTGATGGATGGGAAGAAATTTTTTGGTCTTGAGGCTCTTGACACCCTGGCAAAAAGAATTTCACATTGGAAGAATGAGCCTGACTGGAAATGGGCGGCAAGATTCAATTACCAGATCATCGAAAAGAGGGGAACAGGCGGAGGAGCTTTCAGGTTTGAGTATTCTCGGTTTTTATCAGAAGCCCGGGAGATATTTCCCAAAATAGGGGAGCGGGGCTTGGACGCCATTATGAAGTCAGCGGCTGATAGCTGGACTGAGCTTGCCTATCAATTCAAAAAGATCAGTGAATCGGATAGCCCCCATGGATTTGAGATGACTGTGGCAACGATAAAGAAGATAAGAAAATTTGAAAGGGAGTTCTGCGAGATCGTTTTAGAGCTTTTTTCCTGATTTTCCTATTCAGAAAAAACTATTTGAGTTCATATAACCCTTTATATATTTCAATCTTTGTGATGATTTTTTTCACGTAATTATTTGTTTCGCGATAGGGTATTTCCTCAATGAATATCTCATCCGGCAAATGCCCTTTGTTTCTCATCCATTTACCCACAACATCGGGACCGGCGTTATAGGAAGCAAGGGCGCTCGGGAGCTTGCCGCCGAATTTTTTAAATACTTTTGCCATGTAATGAGTTCCAAAATTGATATTGATCTCCGGATCATAAAGAAGGTCGTTTGAATAGTTCGCGAAGTTTAGATCATTGGCGATCTCAACCCCGGTCTTGGGGATTATCTGCATCAAGCCAACCGCGTGAGCAGGAGAAACAACCCAGGGGCGGTATGTACTCTCCTGATGAATAAGGGCGTATACCACAGCAGGGGAGAGATTTCTTTTTCTCGCGTATTTTTCCACAATATCTGAAAAACCTTTTGGATAGGAGAAAGTAAAATAGCAGGGACCTATTGCCCGGGAATTGCTCTTGCAGTAAGAGAAAAGAGAGGAGTTTCTGGCTAAACGAAGGGCTTTATTGTGGGCGCCGTTCTCCTGATACAACCGGGCAAGACCATAAAGGATAAATTTCTCGTCCTCATAATTGGGCACGAGAAGAGTGACCGCTTTTTCAGCTTCTTTTTCCATGCCCGCCCTTGACATGGATTTCGCCTTATTGAAAAGAAATTTGTTCGAGGTATCGAAATACTTTGATGTCAATTCAGGTACCGGGGGCTTACCCTTCGAGTTCTTTAGTACGCCTTTTAATGATCGTCCCCATATTTTTCTCTTGGCAAGTTCTTCGTATGATTTCATACCGTAGTAAGTAAGAGGGCCGGCTGAGTTTATTGATTTATAAATCTTGATTGCCTGCTTGTTCTCTTTCTTTACACTGTGAACTCGGGCTCTCCAATAGCGATAACGATCTCTCTGCCTTGACCGGAAATTTTTCTTTAGAAGAGCATCGAGATATTTCCCGGCCGAATCATAATAGCCCTTTCGAAAAGCACACCATGCGGCGAGCCATGTAAGGTATTCCTGGTTGCCGCCGGGTTTTGTTATGCGCCATTTGAAGTAATTGTAAGCCTTCTCATATTTGTTATCCTCCATGTTAATAAGAGCCAACTGGTACCTTGCGGCATTTGTATAACCACTGTTCGGGTGCTCTTTTAAAAGCTTCTGAAATACAGCTCTGCTGGCCTTGTTGTCTCCCATTCTGGTCAGAAGCTTTGCTTTTCTGAAAAGGGAATGGGGTCTGTCGGCGCCGGCGGCATCATTAATAAGAAGGTCATATTCCAAGAGGCTTTCTTTGTTGGCGTGGATTCTATAAAGAGAATAAGCGTATCTGGTCCTGATTTCATATATTTCCCCAGGCGCGCTTTTTCCTAAGGTCATTTGCTTTAAAATATCCTTAAAAACCGGCGCGCAATAGCGATAGTGCCTTTCCTTATACCAATTTGCAACCTCGGCTGAAAGTCTGGGTCCGGCTCTTTTGAACAATTTGAAATAGAGATCGAGAGCTGCTTTTGTGTGCCTGTTTGGTTCTGTTTCAAATAGAATCTCCGTTACAACTCTCTTGGCTTTGTCCAGGTCATTGCTTTTTAAAAAGCTTTTCGCGGCTTTTACTCTGTATTTGGAATAATGGGAGCTGTTTGTGCTGGTTCCGGCAAGGGATAGAAAGGCTTCACCGGCTTCCTTATGGCGATTAAGCTCAGAAAGACTCTTGGCTCTTATTTCCCCATGGTCATTGGTATAATATGAGGTGCCGTATTTATTATGAAATTCATCAATGGCTTTTACCACCAGTTCCGGCTCTCCGGCAAGCTCAAGAGATCTGATCCGGTAAATAGCCGCGATGTCTGATAATTCCTTGTCCATTTCAGTTGAAAGCTCAAATGCCTGGGCTGCCTGCCGACCTTTGCCTTGCTTATAAAGAGCCATTCCCAAAAGGGTTGACGCCCTGCCGATATTTTTGGCCCCACTATTTAGGATGATAAAAATCGAAAGCTCCAAGGAAGCCCGCTCGTACTCCTTATCATCGAGAAGTTTTTCGTATACCGAAAGATCCAAAGGGGTTTCATTGTAAAAAGGCAGCACCAGGCCGGTAAACCCAAAAGCCCTTTGGCAAAAAACGAGTAAAAAGAAAAGAGTATATAAGGGAATTTTTATTTTCATTAAAACCTTTTCATGGCAAAGCCGTGGACGCCGAGCTTTTTCCCCACGCCTCGATATTCATGGGCACCGTAGCAATATACAACCGGGCTTGACAAATCCACATCAATCTTTTTCTTATCTCCTGTGACCTTCCGGTCAACGTGAACCGTCACTACCTCACCCAAAAACAGGTGATGGGCGCCAAGGTCCACCACTTTGATGACTTTGCACTCTAGGTTGACCGGCGCCTGGGCCACCAAGGGAGGAGAGACCCTTTCCGCGGTTATAGGCGTAAGGCCGGTTCTTTTGAATTTGTCCACATCTTTTCCCGATACGCATCCGCAAAAGTCCACTGCCTCAATCATCGATTCGTCAGGCACCGCGATTACGAACTCCTTGGTCTTGTTAATCACGCCAAAGGAATATCGGGAAGGGCGGATGGCAATTGAAATTGTCGGCGGCTTCGAACTTGCTATGCCGGCCCAGGCAAGGGTGATGAGATTTGGTTTTTCACCAGGCAATTGGCAACTAGCCATTACCACTGGCATGGGATTTAAAAGAGTATCAGGATTTAATTTCTTGAAAGTCATTATTTGCCTTTGTAAATTTGAGTAACTCTATTTCGACACACAAAATAATTTTGAGTTATGTATTAATAGTCGTTCTTGTAATCAGGTTATAAGTATTATCTCCATTTTCCTTGGATAATTCTAACGTAAATTTCCTAACTCGTAAATAAAGTTAAGTAGTTCCCGTCCTAAAACCCGGACAGGGCTGATTTTGGTTTCTAGGCCAGGAATGAGAAATTTTTTACAAGGTCAAACAAATCAAGGATCAGTGGGGAGTCGTACTTTTGTACGTTGAACAATCAAATCCGAAGATTGACACCGAGATTGGGAAAAAGGGCCGTTCCTGGACAGAAACTAAGTATATTTTATCTCAAAATTGAATGGTTGATGAAAATATTTTCTTCCTCTTGCCTTGTTAATGGACTTCCTTTAATATCGACGATTATTGATTCATGGGCTAATCGGATCAAGGTGGAAAACTATGGATATTCAGCGATTGCTGAAAAACCTCAAAGGGCGCGGTTTTCAGGCTGAATACTTTAATAATGAAAACTCTCTTCTTGACGCTGTGAAAAAGATTGGAAAAGAGAGTTTTTCCGTTGGTTTCGGAGGATCCGGAACACTGCGCCAGTTGGGAATTCCCGGCTATTTGAAGGGAGAGGGAGTGCCCTGTTTCGATCACTGGGAGAAGAACCTTTCCGACCTTCAAGTTAAACAAACAAGGCTGGCTCAAGGGCGGTGCGGTCTTTTTATGACCAGTGTAAACGCTTGTGTTATGGACGGCAGACTTATTCTGGTTGATGGTGTTGGGAACAGGGTTTCCGCGTCGGTTTTTGGCCCGGACAAGGTTGTTTTCATCCTGGGAACCAATAAGATCGTGGAGAATATTCACAAAGGAATGGAAAGAATCAAAACCATCGCGGCGCCTAAAAG
>CAYSHR010000247.1:0-5898 GCA_964430795.1 uncultured bacterium | reverse complement strand
TCGACGTCGAGGTGCACGTGGAGGACGACGACGACGATGACGCCGGTGACGACGACGACGACTGCGACTGGTTGCAGACAGATGACGAATCATACGAAAACGCATATCAATTGTTTTCTCTAGAAGGCGACGGATCGATGATGGTCAAAGCTTTGACTCCCACGGTTTACCCTTCCTATCTTTCAACAGCTTCTGTCTGGCTGACAGGTCTTGGCAGTGTGGGAAACTTCGAAATCCATATCTACACAGACACAAACGGCGGATCACCTGATGACGCCACACTGGTCTGGAGTTCCGGCGCCCAAACTGAGACGCCTCCGGTTTGGACAACAGGGCAATGGTATGATTACGATGTGGAAGCCGCCCTTGCCGGCACCCCCCTTAGCGCCGGCAACTGGGTAATCGCTTATGAATTCAATTCCGTTGATATATATGTCGGCGTTGACGAATCCTCCGGCGTTGAGGCCAATAGCTGGTTTTACTCTGTCGATCAAGGCGCTTGGGCTCAATCCGACCAGTGGGGCTTTACAGGGGGCCATTTCGCCATGAAAGCCTGCGTTTCAGATAGCGCCGGCGACGATGACGATGACGACGATGATGACGACGATGACAGCAGTTGCTGCGGCTGTTAAGAATAGAGATCGATAACAAAAAAGAGGTCCGAAGCATCGGGCCTCTTTTTTATTGGCTCCGGCACCCTGAAAAGGTATTCTACATCTTGATTCTTTTTGCAAAGGGAGTTGGATTGAGTTTTCTTATCTATTTATTTTGGAGTAAATATGACTAATAAAAAAATATCTTCCCGGTTACCCCAGGGCAGTCCTGTGTTTCTTGAAAAGCTGGTGGAATATAGGGACGGATCGGTGGTAAGCAGCACTTTGACAAAAAGCGACGCCGGCAATCTGACACTTTTCGCTTTTGATAAAGGGCAGGGGTTGAGCGAGCATTCCGCGCCCTATGACGCTATTGTCCAGATTTTGGACGGCAAAGCCCGGATCACCATTGACCGAGAGATGATATTGGCACAGAAAGGGCAGACCATACTTATGCCCGCCAATATTCCCCACTCATTGAACGCGCCGGAACCATTCAAAATGCTTCTTATAATGATAAGAGGAAAGCTGGAATAATCAATTGTGTAAAATAAAAATCATCAGCGTGGATTGATAAAACTCATTTCTTAGGAGTCTCTTGTGGAAAATTCTTATGATTACATCGTTATCGGTTCAGGTTTTGGCGGCAGCGTAAGCGCTCTGAGACTGGCCGAGAAGGGGTACAGTGTTTGCGTTCTCGAGGCCGGTAAACGCTGGCGGCCCGATGATTTTCCAAATAGCAACTGGAACGTGCGGAAGTTTTTATGGGCGCCGGCCATTGGTTGCTATGGAATTCAGCGTATCTGGCTGCTAAAGCATTTTATGGGGCTGGGCGGCGCGGGAGTGGGTGGAGGTTCTCTAAACTACGCCAACGTACTCATGGTTCCAACAGAGCCTTTCTTTCGTGATCCTCAATGGGCTGACCTGGATGATGATTGGCGGGAAACTCTGGCGCCACATTATGAGATGGCCAAAAAAATGCTCGGAGTTACCACCAATCCGAAAGTGACTCCTCAGGATGATCTGCTAAAAGAGTATGCTTTCGAAATTGACAGAGACGAGTATTTTAAACCTACGGAGGTTGGCGTTTTCTTTGGAGAAGAGGGCAAAACCGTGCCCGATCCTTACTTCGAAGGCAAAGGTCCAGAGCGCACAGGGTGCGATTTTTCCGGCGCCTGTATGATCGGTTGTAAAACCGGAGGCAAAAATACTCTGGATAAAAACTACCTTTATCTGGCTGAAGAACTGGGGGTCAAAATCATTCCCGAAACCCTTGTGACAGACATTATGGATCTGGGTGATGATGGCTTTTTGATTTCAAGCAAAAAAGCCACTGCCCTGTTTAGCCAAAACAGAAGAACCTGGCGTGCCAAAAATGTAGTGGTCAGCGCCGGCACCCTTGGCACTATTGATCTATTGCAAAAATCCAAGCAGCGAAAAAGCTTGCCCAACTTATCTGACAGGCTCGGATATAAATTCCGTACAAACTCGGAAGCCCTGGTAGGGGCAAGGTCCTGGGACAAAAGGGCTCGCTATTGCGATGGCATAGCTATTACATCTTTTCTCCAGGTGGACGACGATACCAGCATCGAGCCGGTGAGATATCCTGAGGGCTCGGATGTAATGGGATTTTTAGCCTCGGTAATAACTGACGGCGGCAATAAATTTACCAGACCGCTAAAATATTTTCTCAAGTGCCTTTTTCACCCTTTGCAGTTTTTAAGAAGCACCATTGTTTTTGGCTGGGCAAAGAAAACCATCATTCTTCTTGTAATGCAGGTCTGCGACAACAGCCTGAGAATTGTCCTTGGAAGAAGCCGGCTCTTTCCATGGAGATTAAAAATAAAATCCCAGGCGCCCCAGGGAAGCATCCCGACATACATACCACAGGCAAACAAAGCCGCCAGGGCCATGGCGGAAAAAAACGGCGGATTTGCCCAGGGCGCTATTTCAGAGGTTTTTTTGAACCGCCCTATGACTGCTCATGTTCTTGGTGGATGCCCCATAGCCGGCGGACCTGAAACCGGAGTTGTGGATAAAAAAGGAAGGGCTTTCGGGCAGAAAGGTCTCTACATTATTGATGGCTCTATCGTCCCGGCTAATCTTGGAGTAAACCCATCTCTTACCATCACCGCTCTAGCGGAATATGTTATGTCCCAGGTTCCTGATAAATGATATGGCAAGCAAAAATAAACCGACTATCCAAAGAGCTTTCTGAAAAGACCGGTGACATTTCCTTCCCAGCGGCGAACAAGCATAACCGATTTGGGAGAATACCTGGCAACCTTCTCCGGAATGTCACCGGCAATGGAATATTTGAAGGGCTGTACCGGCGCGGCGCCTATTATCACAAGGTCAAAATCTTTGGATGCCCTGGCTATCCCGGCGGCAATTGAATCGGATTTTACTATGTGGCGCCCAAGTTTTCCTTCAGGGTCAAGGTCGGCCAGGGATTTTCCAATTCTCTCCAGAGCTTCCTTTTCCTGGTTTTTGTCGGCGTCTGACGGCACAACCACGCAGGAGTCAACAACAGCGTCATATAAATCGGAAATTCCTCCGGCAAAGTCGGCGCCAAGAGTCGCGTTTGGGCCACCCGCGGTAGCCAGAAGAACCCGCTTTACATCTCCGGGAATGTTTTTTATCACCGCCAGATCGCAAGGGCAGTTGCGTATCATCTTGTCTGTGATCTCGCCGAATATCCTGTCCCTTGTTTTGGAATAACCCTTCCAGCCCATAACCAGAAGGTCCGCGTCATGGTCCTTTACTGATGATAAAAGGGCGTCCGCAAGAGAATGGGCAACCCGCAGGTCTCCGGAGATAGCCACTCCCAGTTCCTTCGCTTTGGCTTTGGCTTTTCTAACTAAAGGGCGTCTGTGCTGGGCTAATCTTAAGCCATCGTGTATGGGCAACTGCTCGGGAACCTCAGCTACGGACAGGGCGATTATCTCCCCGTTTTTATTCCGGGCAATGGCGGCGGCGAAGCTGATAAGAGCATCCACTGTGTGTGGGTTGGCAAGGGGGACCACAATTCGATAACGCTCTTTTTTCTTCACAAGAACCGGCTTTTCAACTTCGATAATCTGAGGCCCGGTCTCTCTGACCCACTTTTCAAATACGGCAAAGTAAAGAAGAAGGCCGACAAGTGTCCACCCTGCCACAACAATCCAGGGTACAGGATCAAAGGTGAATTGATAGACGGCAAGGGCGAGATTGATTCCAAAACCCAGAAGAGGAAGAATTGGATATAAAGGGATTTTATATGGTCGTTTTAACAGCGGCTTTTTTCGTCTAAGGGCGATCAATGAAAGATTGACCAAAGCAAACACCAAAAGAAACATTATGCTCGCCGCTGACCCTAAAAGCTCGATGGGAAGAACAATGGCTGAAGCTAAAAAGACTACCCCTGTCATAAGAATAGCCACATGAGGTGTTTTTCGCTTCTTGTGAATAGACGCAATGATTGAAGGCAGCCATCCGTCTCTGGCCATGGAGAAGACCACTCTTGAGGAAGCCATCACAGTTGCGTTCAGAGCGCTCATGGTTGATAGCACTCCACCCATTACGATCAAAAATACGCCGATCCCCGGCATCATGGACGCGGCCGCCTTCACTATTGCCGTCTCCTGATATTTTCCAAGAAACTGCCACGATGGAATGGATTCGGCGTGGACCGCGCCAATGGAAACCACAATTACGCAAAGATAGATAAAAACCGCGATGCCAATGGAAGCGAAGGTCGCCCTTGGTATATTTTTCTCAGGGTCCTTAATCTCCTCGGCCACCGTGGCGATAAGATCGTATCCCTCAAAGGCAATAAAAGTAAGACCCATGGCCACAAAAACGCCGGCGAAACCATTTGGAAGGAAAGGGGTGAATTCGACTTTGGCGGCCGGCACATCCACAAGAATCTTCTCCATGCCGAAAAAGATAAAGACCAGAAGAACGGCGATTTTGGCTACCACCATGATGTTTTCGGCTTTGCCCGTAACTCCCGCTCCCCTGACATTAAGAGCGATAAAGCTGATGCCGCCAAATAGGATAAGGACAATAACGCTACCGTGCTTTCCAACTAAAGAGATAACGAAGTTGTGAGTGTCCGGAAAATATATGGCGAAAAACTCGAGGAAATAATGGCCAAAACCCGCGGCGTAAAGAGCGCAGGCGACAGTATAAGCAAACCAGAGCCAGATGCCTGAAAGAAACCCGAGAACATCGGGAAAAGCGTGCTTGACAAAAGAATAGCCTCCACCGGCCTCGGGAATGGATGACGCGAGTTCGGCATAGGCGAAGGCCGTTATGAGGGTAATCACGCCGTTAAGGGCAAAAGCCAAAATAGCCGCGGGGCCGGCTTCTCCAGCGGCGACGCCGGTAAGCACAAATATCCCCGCTCCAATCATGGCGCCAACGCCAATCATGGTGGCGTCGAAAAATCCAAGACCTCTGGCAAATGTTACCTGGTTGTTATTTTCATCAGCTACATTTTTTGAGTTATTTAACATTCGCGTACACTAGCATAAAGTAGATTGATATCTCAAGCCGCCATCCTCTTTTTTTTCTCCCAAAATAAAGGCGAAAATGATTCAGTTTCCAGTCAATAAAAGGTCTTTTTACAGTAATCGTTCAGTTACAAGAGGCTTTTTGGAAAAGCGGGGAGATGTACTTGTTACGTGTCCCCGGATTTTCACACGATCCCCATTTCCCTAATATCATTGACAATGCCGGCCATTGTTGAGAAATGAGGTCATGTCCCCCGATCTCAAACCTTGCACCCTTATCACTGAACGATTACTTTTTACAATTTATTCTCTTTGAGCAAAAGATGACTATCTGCTATCTTATTAATTATTAACAATTAATAGGCTTTTCTTTTCATAGATAAACAGGAGATGGGAAAATGGCGGAGCACGATTGTGAGAGTTGCGGATTTCG
This sequence comes from uncultured bacterium, assembly GCA_964430795.1. Classification (GTDB taxonomy): domain Bacteria; phylum Lernaellota; class Lernaellaia; order JACKCT01; family CAYSHR01; genus CAYSHR01. The sequence continues at coordinate 376 of CAYSHR010000247.1, read as the reverse complement.
GTCCAAGTATGACAATAACCCGAAATCCATATTAGGGCGTATATGGCGTTGGCATGCCGGTTGGTGCCCTGGGTGGAAAAAGTACATTACATCCATGTCCGACGAAGATCGGGTAAAGCTTGCAGAAAAATATAGTATGAAAAAGTATTTATAAATCTCCTATCAAAAAGGGTGGGCCATACCAACCGAATGTCTTTCTGTGCCCAATGCCCTCCCATTATCCCGTATGGATAAAGTTGGTTGCATAGTTTAAATTCATGAGGCATTATAGCTTCTTTTTTCTTTGGTTGTTTATGGAGGAAAGATGAGAACAAACCTCTTTTTTAAGATGATATTCGTTGTAATTATCATCACTTTTGTTTTTTCAGGTTGTGAA
>CAYSHR010000246.1:0-5930 GCA_964430795.1 uncultured bacterium | reverse complement strand
AATAAAAGGGCAGGGGTGTCATATAGGAGTCAGAGTTTCAAAAAACTACGGCTCTTTGTTGAAAACCCTTATAGCCAAAGTTCGCGGGCCGGAGCAATTGAATATAAAACATATATCCGGGTTTGGTTTTGGTCTATGCGGATATGATTTTCCAAAAGAATACAAAGGTCAGAAAAGCTCACTTTTGAAGCACCTTGAAATAGAAGATTCAAAGACAACTCTTGTTAATGACGGGGTTGCCGCCTTATGGGCCGGAGCGTCATCAGGGCCGGCTGTTATTATTCAGATCGGAACCGGATACACCGCGGCATATAGGTCGGAATTAGGAAAAGAGGTTCCTTTTGACCAGGTAAATTGCGGAGTGGCTGTAAACCCGAGAAGAGACTTTTATATCACAGCGGCCAGGGTTATGGATGGGCGGGAGAAGAAATCGGTGATTCCCGCCTTAATGATGAAATATTTTGATGTATATGATCCGGATGAATTAATTCAAAAACTCGGACGCAAAAGATTTCCAAAGGAGAAAGTGGCGAATATTCTCCCTGTCTGGACCCGGGCCATCAAAAAAAATGATAGAGTGGCCATCGGGCTTCTTGAAAGAACAGCTAAGAGCTATGCTCATGACATTGGTGTTATGATTAATATGATTGGAAAACCGAGGGTTGAAGTGGTTCTTGGAGGTGGAGTGCTGCTCAATGGGCCTCCCATGCTGCTACGGAAAATTGGAGAGAATGTTCGGCGAAGCAACCCTGGCGCCAGGGTGCATAAGCCATATTTGCCCCCGGCGGCGGGAGCGGCGCTGATGGCCGCGTATCATGATAAAGCTGATGTTAAAAGGATGTTTGCAGAGGCAAAAAAATCAGTATAGAAAGAGACGCACATTTTATTTTGGAGGAAATTATGAAAAAAGGGGCCATTGCCGCGCTAACGATTATATTTATTCTCGCGTTCACCGGGCAGGGAATCGCCCAGCTATCGGCGCCGATTTTCGCCGATAAGGAATCGGCTGATGAAAAAATCATGTTTATCAAATCCGGGGCCATTGTTTACAATTATAAATGGACCGCGGTTAAGGAAAATAAAAACGGCAAGACCATTGTTACTATAACCGGCTACGGGGACAACAACCTTCAGGGACCTGAAAGGATAGAATGGAAAGAAACTTCCGTAATGCAAATCCTGGATAATGGACTCAGGACCCTCTCATGGAAGAAGGATTCAAGTGGCGCGGAGCAGGAAAGCTGGACGTTGAAATATAACTGGGTCGAAAGAAAGGTTGATTACAAGTTTACAGACAGGGCGTCGGGAAAGTCAAAGACAAAGGTCATTTCCCTTGCCGATAACGCTCTTGCCGGGGACTCCATGTTTTTCGCGCTTAGAGGTTTTCCTTTTGAGAAAGGTAAGGGAACCAAAATTGTCGGGAAAATTGTTGATCAGAATGGAGGCGTAATAGAGGGCGCCATGATCAGCCACGGCGAGGAAAAACTGAGTACTGACTTTGGATATATAGATACATACAAACTTGAGTTGAAACCTACGGGTATTATTGGTGTCGTCGCGCCAAAAATGTGGATATGGTACACAAAGGCAAAGCCCCATATAATGCTTCGATTTGATGGTCGAGACGCGGGTCTTACAAGCCCGAGAACAAAGAAGGTCAAGGTGAAATATGAGCCTGCCTCCGCGATAAAATAGGGAAAAGAGGAAAAATGAAAATCAACTCCTTAAAATTTATTAAACTGATTTCTGTTGTTTTATTTCTCATCTGCGCCACCGTTCTTCTCGCGTCTGCCGGTGACATTGAAAAAGTTGAGGTTGGCGCGGCTATGCTGGAAATTACCCCCGAGTATCCGGTGGTTCTTGGCGGTTTCGGTATGTATGTCGGCTCAAAATCAAATTGCAGGTGGTCTGATGGCGTCCATGACCCTCTTTATGCCACAGCAATTTCCATCTCACATGGCGGGAATATATATATAATTATTGAGCTCGATTCTCTCGGTCTGGTTTCAGCGGATGGAGATGTTGTTCGCAAAAGAGTCGCCCTTACTCTTGATATGCCCATGGATATTGTGATAATCGCATCGAGCCATTCCCATGCGACTCCCGACTCAGTAGGCTTGTGGGGCACGATCATTCCGGCCTTTTCCGGGCGCAATGAGAAATATATGACCTTTGTGAAAGAGCAGGCTTACAAGTCGGCAATTGAGGCATATAAGTCAAGAAAGAGTGCCACTTTACATTATGCCGTTGGACTGGAAAAGGAACTGCATTTTAACACCTACTCTGAAAAAATTGATAACGCTTATATTGACGATACTATTACAGTTGTTAAAGCTCTGGATGATAGAGGGCAGGTCCTTGCCACAATCACCAATTGGGGATGTCATCCCACAACGGAAAAAGGTGAAAACAGAAAGATTTCCGCTGATTTTGTGGGGTCCTTCAGGAAATACATGGCAATGCGGATGCCCGGCGTGCACATGTTCATAAATGGTTCCATTGGCGCGGCAATACAGCCTTCAGTCCCTTGGATGGAGAAAAATGTCATAGGTGATGGGCAGGGATTTGTATGGATGGACGCTCTTGGTAAAGCATTGGCAAAAAAGGCCGGCGCCCTTCTTGATGACGCGAATCCTGTGAATTTTTCCAATATGGAAGTGGTGTCGAGAGCTGTGAAAATAAGGATGAAAAATATCGCGTTCTGGCTCGCGAAAAGCTCGAAGCAGGTGAAACTGGAGTTGCCGCCATATGGCGCGCCGGTAACCACGTATATTGTCGCCATCAAAATCGGGGACCTTAGAATCGGCACAGTACCCGGCGAGCTTTCACCCCAGATCGGTATGGAAATTCGCGAGTATCTTGGGGGAGAAGCCCAGATCATTGTCGGGTTGGGACAGGATTGGCTTGGATATATTATTGATCAGGATCAGTATAATGATAAAATGTACGCCTATGAGAAGCTTCTCTGCGTCGATCCGAAACTCGGGGCGAAAGTCCTGGAAGCTTACAAGACAATAGGCTTTTAATGGTGAGATGCCCCTGGGAGATTTTTTGTGAACGGCTCTGTATCAAGAAGAAAAGTTATCAAAGGATTGGGCGCTTGCACTTTGGCCGCCTATCTTGGAGGGGGATTCTCAGGCTGTAAAAAAGTTGACGCCACATCTGACGAGTCTTCTAACACTCCAGCCATATCAAAAGGCGGGGTGAGCGATTATAAAGCATTGTACTGGACCGCTGATGACAAAAAAAATATAACTTGCGGTCTTTGTCCCCAGGGGTGCGTTACATCCCCAGGGGAGACAGGCTTTTGCAAAGCGAGAAAAAATGTCCTGGGAGAGTACAAGGCTCTCACATATGGGCAACCGGTTTCCCTCCATAACGACCCTATCGAGAAAAAACCCCTTAACCATGTACTTCCAGGAACCTTCGCATTTTCCATAGGCCACACAGGATGTAACCTTCGCTGTAAACATTGTCAGAACTGGCAGCTAAGCCAGGCGGCGCCCGGCTCTCTTCGAAGTCGCCCGACAACTCCGGCTGATCTAGTGAGGCTGGCAAAAAAGGCAGGCTCATCATGCCTGGCTTTTACTTACAATGAGCCCACAACATTTATCGAGTACATTCTTGACTGTTCAAAAGAAGCAAATAAAAATAATCTTGGCGCGGTGGTTGTCTCAAATGGCTTTATAAACCAGGGTCCTCAAAATGAGCTTGCCAAAAATCTCATAGCTTACAAGGTGGACTTGAAGGGATTTTCTGAAAAATTCTATTTAGACATTTGCGGCGGCGAACTGAAGCCGGTTCTTGATGGTCTTGTCAGATTAAAGAAATTGGGTATGTGGGTTGAGATTGTCAACCTTGTAATACCCACTTTAAATGACGACCAAAAGGAATTGGACTCCATGACTAAATGGGTGGTGGGCAACCTTGGAAAAGACGTTCCCATACATTTCACTCGATTTCACCCCATGTATAAAATCAGGAACCTTCCACCGACACCGGTATCAACTTTGGAAAAAGCCAGAGAGCTCGCGGTATCTAACGGCGTGCGATACGCCTATGCGGGTAATGTGCCTGGGCATAAATATGGCAATACTTATTGCCATAACTGCAATGCCCTTCTGATTAACAGGTATGGTTACAACGTTACTCTCTCAAACTTCAAAAATGGCAAGTGCTTGAAATGCCAAAGGGATATTCCCGGGGTTTGGAAACTATAAGTTTGTTCAACCATTTAACGAGGGTGTCTTTATTAAAAGCGACCTTGAAGGTTTGAAATGAAATTCGGTTTTCTCTTTTTCGTTATTCTGATCATGTTGGCTTTTTTCTCCCCAATCGCCTCGGCGGATAATTTCGATTCCTATCTTCATGACAAAGCCTATGAATATCAGGACTGGCTTATGTTGTGGCATTCCGGCGGTCTTGGCGGGGTCTCGGATATCTTGTTTACAGACCAGAGCCGAACCGAGATATATCGGACATGGGGCGCGGGCGACAGTACTGACTGGACGGCAACCTACCTTGTTTCCCAGGCAATACGCTATATCATTACCGGTGAGCAGGAGGCAAGGGATGAGGTTGTCAGGATCGCCCATTACCTCCACATTGTTCACGATATAACAGGTGATCCCGGATATCTGGCAAGATACGCGGCGCCTGATGTTCCTCCTTGGAATGTTGAGTACGCCGGTTGTACAAACTGTTATCCGGGAGAGGGCATTTACGAAGGATATTTCTGGCAGGGGCATCAGTCCCGGGATAAATACATGCACTGGTACTGGGGGCTTACATGGGCTTATATCGCTGTTGACGATCCTGATATGCGTCAGGTGATCCAGGATGATTTCGTAAGAGTTCTGGAGACTCTTATTTCAAATAACTGGACCATTATCGATCCCTGGGGCGCGACTTATCCAGCAGCGGATATTGGACCGGATCTCAGGCTCTCCTTTATTTTGCAAACAGCCCATGTTACCCAGGATCCATATTGGTGGTCCAAACTTGATGATGAATATGAAATGAGTAAAAATCTTCTTTGGATTACCACTATAGCTTTCTTTAACAAATACATGGACTACTACGCCTTTATCAACAGCCAGGCGGTGATGCAGCCCCTTTTTTCATTATGGCCTGATAAAGAACGGTTGGAGCATATATTTAAAATCTGGAAAATAAACAATCGGCAATGGCAGGAAAATACCCACAATGTATTTTTTGACGCTGTCTACTATGGCGCTTGTATGAGACTTGGAAACTGCCCTGTAGATAAACTGGACTTTGTTAAAACCGATTCTCTTGTTGGACTGAATGCCATGTATCACGCGCCGAATTATCAGAGAGAAAAGAGTTGCCCTGTGTTGCCTCTTGATCCCTTTTCTGTTTTTGCCGACCAGATTCTCGCGAAATTTCCCTGGCTTGAAAACCTTATCAACATAGATCCCCAGACAGCCCAGGCTCACCGGATCGAGGATCGATGCTGGGTGTCGGTTCTTTGGGAGAGTAGCCCCTATCACCTATCTTGCGATAGACCGGACGATCCCGCCCACGTCACCCATGGCATGGATTATTTGATTGGATATTGGCTTGGGGTTTATTTTGGCATGTTGCCCGGCGACGGCCCTTATGGTGACGATGACCTTACTGATGACGATGATGATAATGATGATAATGATGATAATGATGACGATGATGATGATAACGACGACGATGATGACGATGATATTTCAGATGATGACAGGGATGATGATTCCGGGGATGATGAAGGGCTTCCATCTGACCACGGCGACTCAAGGGAGGATGATGGCGGATGCCGCGGTTAATTCTTTTCGAACAGGGATTCGGGAAGATAGATAAATGTCTCGTAAAGGTCTGTTACCTCCCAGAAATCCATAGTCTCATGAACAACCTCAAGATGGGCGACATCTTTTGGC